>WFTO01000001.1 GCA_015485435.1 Anaerolineae bacterium
ACTGCTTTTATGCCAAATCTTACGCCTTATAGCTTTTCATGGCACGCGGATGACACAGATGAAGCGGATTCACGCGGATTTTTCTCTGAAAAAATTGCTTTTTATCTCAAAAAATCCGCGTGAATCCGCTTCATCTGTGTCATCCGCGTGCCATGAAAAGCTACAAGGCGTAAGATTTGGCATAAAAGCAGTCCAAAGTGCATAACAGCCTCTAGCTTCCTCCTCCGATCCCTGATCTTTTTCCTCATTGTTTTCAGGCGGCGTTATGACAGAAACCCTTTCTCCCAAAGATGCGGCCCGATTGGTGGCCGCGTTGCGAAAACATGGCGAGCTCAGTCATCAGCGCGTGGAAGGGGGCGGATTGTCTCCCGAAATGGCGATGCTACGGGCTTGGCAGGCGCAGCGTTTAGCGCATACCTACGCCGATTTTCTAGCGGATCCCCGTTATGCGCCTGCCTGCCGTTTTTTTCTTGACGACATCTATGCGCCGAAAGACTTTACACAGCGGAACGAGGATGTGATTCGAATCCATGAATTTATGTCGCGGTTTCTTCCTGCTCGAGTTTTAAAGACATTGACCATGGCTATTGAGCTCAACAACCTCACCGAAGACCTGGATGCCAAGCTTCTTGCAGTTTTGTGGGAAGATGTGGGCGTGACCGGGCATATCACAGAAGCCCAGTATGCCGAGGCCTATCGTCGGTGCGATAACTATGCGGATCGGGTGCGACAGATCGACATGATCGTGGCGATTGGCAAGGACCTGGAGCGTCTCGTGCGTCATCGCGTCATCGGCTGGACCTTACGCATGGCTCGCGGTCCCGCTTATCGGGCAGGTTGGCAAGAACTGCAAGATTTTCTTGAACATGGTTACACATCTTTCCGTCATATGGGAAAGGCTGACAAATTCCTCAATGCCATTTATGATCGTGAGATGAAGATATTAGATAATATCTATCAAGGCAAAGCGCATCCCTTTGAACTCACTTCCTAGCCCCTCCAATCACCGATTCATCTTCATCCCCAAAAAGCCATTATGTACCATCCTACGCTTGACAACGTTCGCGAACTCGCCTCTATTGGCAACATTATTCCGGTATATCGTGTATTGCCAGCCGATCTAGAAACACCCGTCTCGGTTTATCTCAAATTGCGTCAGCCAGGAAAATCATCCTTCTTGTTAGAATCCGTCGAAAAGGGTGAGCAATTAGGGCGATACTCCTTTATTGGCGTCGATCCGCCAATGAGCCTGACACTGAAAGGGACACACGTCACAATCGGCGGCGCTGGCGGTGCAGTTTTGGAGCAATACACGCTCGAAAATCCTCTGGTCGTTCTTTCTGAGATATTGCAGCAGCGTAATCCCATCGCCGTGCCGGATCTCCCGGCGTTTACTGGGGGCGCTGTTGGCTATTGGGGCTATGATATTGTGCGTCATTTCGAACGGTTGCCCGAGACGGCTCAAGATCATCTGCAATTGCCAGATGCCGTCTTCCTCTTGGCGGATAATTTGGTAATTTTCGATCATGTCAAGCACCGCCTCCTCGTTCTCGCCAACGCGCGACTGGATGGGGATATCACCGCAGCCTATGCAGATGCCGTGGCGCGCATTGAACATATCGTCGCCCAATTGGCTCGTCCCCTCATCCCTCCCGAGCTGCCGGATGTCAGTGATAGCGCATCGTGGGAATCCAACAAGAGTCAGGAGGAGTACGAGGCCATGGTGCGGCGCGCGAAGGAGTATATCGTGGCCGGTGATATTTTTCAGGTAGTGTTGAGCCAGCGCCTTAGCAAACGCACCCAGGCGGATCCCTTTGCAATCTATCGGGCATTGCGGATGACCAATCCCAGTCCATACATGTTCTTCCTGGACCTTCCTGGCGAACTTCGGCTCATTGGCGCCAGTCCCGAAATGCATGTCCGGTTAGAAAATGGCGTGGCGCAAGTGCATCCAATTGCCGGAACCCGTTGGCGAGGCGCCACGCCGGAAGAAGACGCGCGGCTGGCGGAAGAGCTTCTGGCAGACCCGAAAGAGCGTGCAGAACATATTATGCTCGTGGATCTGGCGCGTAATGATCTTGGGCGAGTGTGTAAGTATGGCACCGTGAAGACGCCTGTCATGATGGCGGTTGAGCGTTTCAGTCATGTCATGCACATCGTGAGCGACGTGGTCGGCGAGATCCAGGAAGGCCTCGACGCTTTTGACTTGCTTCAGGCCACTTTCCCTGCTGGCACGGTCAGCGGCGCGCCTAAGGTACGGGCCATGGAGATTATCGAGGAGCTCGAAGGTTCGCGTCGGGGGCCTTATGCTGGCGCTGTAGGTTATATAGGCTATGATGGAAGCATGGATACCTGTATCGCCATCAGAACCATTGTCATGCAGGGCGATATGTGCCATGTGCAGGCTGGCGCTGGCATTGTAGCCGATAGTGAGCCCACATACGAGTATAATGAGACGCGCAACAAGGCTCGAGCTCTGGCCGTGGCGGTGGAGCGAGCGGAGCGAGGATTGCTCTGAATCGAAGTCTTCAAAAATAATTCTCTGACCATTCCCCTAATCCATAATCTTTCAATACAGGAACAATCACCATGTCCCCTCAAAATCAAAAACGCATTCTTACAGGAGATCGGCCCACTGGACGATTGCATTTAGGGCATTACGTCGGCTCCATCAAGGCGCGCGTGGCCCTACAACATGAATACGAAACCTTTCTGCTCATAGCAGACCTGCATATGCTGACGACCAAAAACACCAGGCAAGATATCGAGCAGATCGATGAAAATGCCCGGCAGATGGTGATCGATTATCTGGCTTGTGGCATCGATCCCAACTTGGTCACCATCTATTTACAATCCGCCGTCCACGAAACCTATGAATTAAACACCCTCTTCCAGAATTTGGTGACCGTGCCCAGGCTGGAGCGTCTCCCAAGTTTGAAGGATATGGCCCGGGCTGCACACAAAGAAGAAATGCCTTATGGCCTGCTTGGATATCCTGTCTTGCAGGCGGCGGATATCTTGTTGCCGCGCGCACATCTTGTGCCCGTCGGTAAAGATAATCTCGCGCATGTGGAGATCACACGGGAGATTGCCAGAAGGTTTAATCGCATGTATGGTGAGGTTTTTCCCATTCCCGAAGCTTTGGTGCCAGAAACCGGCACTTTGGTGGGCACGGATGGGCAGGCCAAAATGAGCAAAAGCCTGGGCAACGCCATTATGCTAAGTGACGATGCGAAAACTGTTCGCAAGAAAGTTTTTAGTATGTATACAGACCCTAATCGCATTCGGGCGGACATCCCCGGTCGCGTGGAGGGAAACCCTGTCTTTATTTATCATGATATCTTCAATCCCAATAAAGAAGAGGTTGAGGATCTGAAGGCTCGGTATCGCGCGGGGAAGGTCGGAGATGTTGAGGTGAAGGAAAAACTGACTATTGCTATCAATCATTTTCTGGATCCCATCCGTGAACGTCGGGCCGCAATCGAAGCCGACTCAGGGTTTGTTGATGAAGTGATTTATCAGGGAACATTACGCATGCGCGAGGAAGCCCGTGACACGATCATGTTGGTAAAGAAGGCTATGGGGCTGACAGGCGTGTGGAATCGGATCAGCCGTCGGGCCGAACGCCGGCGTAAGCGTATCGCTAAACGGGAGGCTACGGGCTGACGATGAGGACGTTCCTGAGATCAGAAGCAAACATCCCACTTCGGTTTAGCTTCGGCGTATATATTCCGCAAAGCGTGGAGGGCATCCATGATTGCAGTGATTGATAATTATGATTCGTTTACATATAATCTTGTGCAATATCTGGGTGAGTTAGGTGCGGAGGTGCGTGTATGGCGTAACGATGAAATTACCGTCGAGACGCTGGGGGCGTTACGTCCAAGCCACATTGTGATCTCCCCGGGCCCAGGAACGCCCGAAGACGCAGGCGTTTCTAACGAGGTGATCCGCGCCTTTCATGGTAAAACGCCCATGCTGGGGGTTTGTCTTGGTCACCAATGCATGGGGCACGTGTTCGGGGGCAAGGTCGGCCCTGCACCACGGTTAATGCATGGTAAAGTTAGTCCGGTTTATCATACTGGGGATGAGTTGTTTGCCGATATTCCCACGCCATTTCAGGCCACGCGTTACCATTCTCTCATTGTTTACGAGCCCCTGCCTCCTGGATTTATTCTTACCGCCTTCACTGCAGAGGGCGAGGTCATGGCCATGAAACATCGCAACGCGCCGACTTATGGCGTGCAGTTTCACCCGGAAAGCATTTTGACGGAGGGGGGCAAAACACTCTTAGAAAATTTTTTGCGAATCCGTAGCCATTAACCATCCCCATATTTGGAGAACGTCATGAATATTAGAGAAGCGATTGCTCATCTCATTCAACATCATGCCTTGACCGAAACAGAAGCCTATTCCGTGATGAGTGAGATTATGCGGGGGGAGGCAACTCCTGCGCAGATCGGCGGATATCTGGTGGCGCTAAGCATGAAAGGGGAGACCATTGAAGAGATCGCTGGTAGCGCTCGCGCTATGCGGGAGCATGCGGTGGTGGTCCATCATCATGTCGATGGACCGTTGGTGGACACCTGCGGCACGGGGGGGGACCACAGCGGGACCTTTAACATCTCGACGACGGTGGCATTTGTCGTGGCGGGGGCGGGCGTTCCTGTGGCCAAGCATGGCAATCGTTCGATTACCTCCAAATCGGGCAGCGCCGATGTGTTGAAAGCTCTGGGAGTGAATCTAGATTTGACCCCTGAGCAGGTGGGGCGTTGTATCGATGAGGTTGGCATCGGCTTTTTGTATGCGATTTATCACCATCCAGCCATGAAACACGCTATCGGCCCGCGACGAGAATTGGGCGTGCGCACCATTTTCAATATCCTGGGCCCGCTCACCAATCCTGCCAGCGCCACCCATCAGGTTATTGGCGTGTTTGCTCCCGAACTCACGGCGCCCATTGCCCAAGTGCTGGAACGCTTGGGCGTGCGCGCCGCGTACGTCGTGCATGGCGCAGATGGCCTTGACGAGCTAAGCACCACAGGCGTCAACCAGGTGAGCCATTTACGCATGGGAAAAGTGACGACCTATGAGCTTGATCCCATGGAGCTGGGGTTCCCACGCGCACACTTGCGAGACATCATGGGAGGGACGCCAGAAGACAATGCCAAGATATTGCGGTCGATTTTATCAGGGGAAGACCAGGGCCCCAGGCGCGATATCGTCTTATTGAACGCAGCAGCAGCGCTATGTACAGAAGATGGCGATTGGGAAAGAGGATTGGCCGAAGCGAAGGAAAGTATCGACTCTGGCGCGGCCATGACTAAACTGGAGGCGCTTATCGCCTTCAGCCAAACCTTTGCTCCCTAAGCAGTAAGAAGAAATGCGCATTTCTCCGACGTTAAGGGACTATCCTCCAATGGCGGTGAATAAAGCTGCGATCATGTAATATGCCATGCCGCAAAAAGAGAGGCCAATGAGGATGACAATGAGCAACATGATTTTGTCGACCACCGAGCTTCGTTGGCAGAAAACATCTTTTCTGACGATCGGCGGGGCGATGTCATCCGCCGGGGAGATGCGCATGTTTTGGGCGCGCCATGGAGCCAATGCCCCTTCCTCCGACCAGAGGAAAACCATGTGGTGATGAGCAATGGTCCACAAAATCGGAATGTCGTCGCGGTAGAGAGCGATATCTTCAAATTCGGATGACGGCAGGGCCCAGTTCGCGGACAGAGAGGAAGTCAGCAGGAAGTCGCGCAACGATTCATCCAAGGCAAGCCGATAAAACCGCTTAGGCTTGCCTTGCCGATTTCCCCAGTAGTAGCAGGTGGTGAAGACGTCGATGATGCGGTTTTCAAAGGGGTGCAAAGGCTTCGGAGGGGCTTTAGGGTTCGAATCGGCCACTGCGAGTTCGACCTGATGCGCTCGAGTCAACGCCCATGTGAATAACTGTCGCCATTGTTCAGACGAAGGATTCTCGATAAAGAAATAGCGTTTCATGGCCTGGCGAGAAGCAAGTGGGGATAGCTTGAAACGGTCCGTTATACGACTGGATTGGTCCAGGGGGTGTAGTCTTCAAGGATGGAGCCGCCGATGAATTCTCGCAAAATGGAATCGGAGGGGACATGGTCTGGTTCTGCGGGAAGAAACCATCGCAGCAGGGAGAGCAATCGTTTGGCCTCAATCCATTCGCGGGTTTCCGGATCGATTTGTCGTAAGAGGGGGATCACCAATGGCTGGAGCACGGCCAGTTCATATGGCAACGCAGAATTGAACATAACATCGGCTTTATTTTGGAAGGGGAAAATCCATTTCCGTTCGCCACGACGCACACTTTCCCAGCGAGCGATGGTGTCAGCAGCCGAATAGCCGCGGCTACGCGCATCACGTACGATGCGACGTATCAACCGTACGTCGGTGGTGGAGATGCGGTTGTAACGGTCAAGGTTGAGTTGGGCCAGGTCACTGACGTAGATGCGATAGCAGACGGAAGGCTGGACCTGGGGAAGTAATTCGGGGTTGAGGGCGTGAATGCCTTCGATGATAAGCACGTGTTTTTGGGAAATTTGTACTTTTTGGCCAGGAAGGCGTTGACCCGTCGCGAAGTCGAATTCGGGCAAGGTCACCTCTTTGCCTGCAATCAGATCATTGATTTGTTGATTGAGATAGGCGATGTCCACCGCATAGAGGGATTCGAAATCATAATCGCCATGTTCATCTCGCGGCGTGTGTTCTCTGTCGACGAAATAATTATCGACGCTGATTGGCATGGGACGTAGACCAACGGCCAGTAGGCGAACGGCCAACCGTCGGGCGAAGGTGGTCTTACCCGAGGAGGAGGGGCCGGCGATGAGGATGACGCGAATTCGATCGCGTTGGCGCTCGATGTCGTCAGCAATTTCGCTGATACGTTGTTCGTGCAAGGCTTCTGAGACCAAAATGGCTTCGGTGAGCTGTCCTGATTCGATTATTTCGTTCAAGCCTGCAACATTGCGTATGCCCAAGCGGCGAAGCCAGCTGCTGTATCGGGTGAAGACTTCATACAGCGGCGTCGGCGGGGAGTAAGGAAGAATGGTGGTGGGTGAATTTTGTCGTGGAAAGCGCAACAGAAAGCCGCCATCTGAAGGTTCGATGGCAAAATAACGGAGATAGCCGGTGCTGGGCGCCATGTACCCATGGAAATAGTCTTTTGTGTCCAACAGCTCATAAATGATGAGGTCAGGTTTGCTTCGCTGTTTGAGCAGTGCCAGTTTTTCCTCGTCGTCCGCCTCTTCGAAGATGCGGATAGCCTCCTCGATGGGGACCCGCTTTCTCTGAATGGGCAAATCAGCTTCGACCAATGCCCGCATGTGCGCTTCCAGCGCGTGCAGCTCTTCTTGCGAGAATGGCTTTCGGCCCTCAACGCGACAGTAGTAGCCGCCATTGACGGTGGAGTGCTCAACATAGACCCTGGCATCTGGGAAGTAACGGTTGGCGGCCGCGATCATCATAAAGGTGAGGGAGCGCCGATAGATGGGAGCGCCATCTGCAGTGTTAAGACGGATAAGGCTGGCATGGCCATCTCGCAACACAGGCCGGGAAAGTTCGGTCAGTTTATTGTCGACGATGGCGGCAATTGCGTCTGGAAGATTGTCTTCAGCGGTCGCAGCTAATACGAAATCTTCCAAGGGCGTTCCCACAGGCCCAGAGAAAATCTGGCCATCTTTAAAGGTAATCCGCACGTCGTTGCGCGGTTGTGAGGGTTGTACACGCATAGGTCTTTTTCCCGAAGAGAATTTTAGGTCTGCAATCATACGTCAGAATGGCGGCGAGCGCAACTCGCGGGGTTTTAACAGACATTTCTTTTCTTGACACGCGAAGCACTTTCGCTTACTCTATCAAGTGGTGCGTTCCTGCGCATTTATTTGGTGCGACAGGATCACCGCTCTCCGACTTCCCCCGCGTCTTTTGGCGCGGGGGATGATTCAAAGTGCGAGGTCTTTATGGATCATCCCATCGAGCAAATAGCGGTTTTTATTGATTTCGAAAACATCGCCCGTTGGGCGGAAGAAGTCTTTCTGGATTTTGAGTTGACGCCCGTTATCGAATATTTGCAGAGCCGGGGCGCCTTGGTGATCAAACGGGCCTATGGAGATTGGAGTCGATTTGCCCATTATCGAGATGAGATGATGGACAACGCCTTCGATCTGATTCAAATGTATAGTGTGCGAGCCGGGAAAAATCGCGCCGATATCCGAATGGCCATGGACGCTTTAGAGACCGCCATGACCCGACCTCACATTCGCACCTTTGTCATCATCTCCGGAGATAGTGATTTCGGCGCTCTGGTTAGCAAATTGCGAGAGTATGGGAAATATACGTTGGGCATTGGTCCACGGCAGATTACCCATCGCTTGTTGGTGAAATCATGTGATGAGTTTATCTATCTGGAAACATTGTTGGACGAAAACGCCATGGTCTCGGAACAGACGGCAACAGATTTGGAGGCGGGGCGATTGCTTTTACGGAAAGCACTTCGGGCCTTGGGACAGCGAGGTGAGATGCCTGTGCAGGCCCAACGCTTGCGTCAGACCATGATCTCCATGGATCCCACCTTCAATGAGGCGAATTTTGGCTTCCGTCAGTTTCGAGATTGGCTGCTAGCCAACGAGGACCTGGTTGCATTGCATCAGCAGGATTTTCAATTATTTGTGACCCTCAAAGAGGTGCGCCAGAATGTCTCTCCGCCACGGACCACCACCGCCCGTCCTCCTTCACCCACTAGTCCCAAACCATTGCTCGAGTCAAGGAACGACCTCGCACGCCAATATCGCCAGATATTTTCTCGCCTGAAAATGGCTGCGGCCGATTTCAGCACGCGTCGAGATGTCTTGCGCGATATCTATCGAGAGCTCAGTGAGCATCCGGGGGAATATACAACAGATAGCCTGTTGGAGACATTGCGAGAACGGTACGAGCAGCAGGGTTTCGGGCGCAGTAAAACCATGCTGCGACACATCTGGCAGATGGGGTTTCGCCAGCGAGCGTTTGATTATGGCGATCAACCGGCCTCTGTGCGAACGCCTGTCTGGCTGGCGCGAGATATCGACAGCGAATCCGCGTTTGTGCGTCGGGCGGAGTCTGGCTTTGTGTACGCCATTATTCATGCCGGATTGGAGGTGGATGTCGAGGAGCTGGCGGCCATCCTGGTGAATGATCGTGACCAGGCCGACTATATTCAGACTCTCCTCAACGAGCTCGAGGCCCGGGGACTCATCGTTTATGAGAACGGACGTTATCGATTGCCCGGTCATTCAGCCATCCCCTTTTGTGACCATCCAGCCATCCGCCATGTCTGCCGCGAGATCGAGCAGGTGCAGCTCCCCGAAAATGTAACCATCAGCCCAGATAAGGCGTTTACGTTGGCGAAAAGGGCAATGATTCAACGATCGCAGGATTTCTCTGCATCTGCAAGGAGCTATCTCTTCGCCTGCCGCATTCAATGGGACGCAGTGGTGAATCAGACTCCAGGAGCGAACCTGGAAGATCTTCGTTGGCTGATTGCCTCTTACGCTTCTGTGCGCGCGGGAGAGCTTTCGCAGGTGGACAAAGATTACTCACATTCAAGGGCTTATTATCTGGCTTTCTTCCTTTTGGTTCAGGAAGATGATCCCCTGTGGAGTCGCATGCGAGGCTTGATTAATCCGATGCTGGTTTATTATTGGGCCAATGCGGCTCGATCCCTGGGCATTGATGTTTCTTCCTGGAATTTGAGCTCAGCGTTGCCAGCTCAGGTCGCCATGCATGCAGTGACCCACGAAAATCAGGAGTTGGTGGAACGGTGGCGTCAGCGCACGCGAGACTTGGCCGAAGTGAATCCTGGCGTGCTCAAGCGCGTGGTGGAACAGATCCGCCACAATTATCCCGACCACCCATCGTTCATGCTGGCTGCGGATGAAATTCAGCGCATTCTGGAGGAAGTGAAGCAGCCTGTGTTGTTGACATAGCAGGCGTGCGCATTTGGCGGCCAGGGCGGGCTTTGATCTACGTGATGTGGTAGATCGAGCCCGCTTCTGTTTTTTCTACAAGAATGCGCACAGGAAATTGATCTTTAAGCTCATCGATGTGGGTAATAACCAGGATCAGTCCAAATTCGTCCTTGATCATGTGCATGGCGTCAACCAAATTCTCGCGTCCTTGCGTATCTTGCGTGCCAAATCCTTCATCGATAAACAGCGCCTGCAACGCGGCGCCCGCTCGTCTTGCCAGCAAGCGACTCAGCGCAATGCGAAGCGCCAGATTGACGCGAAAAGCCTCACCTCCGGAGTATAGCTCGTATGGCCGGGATCCTAATTCGTCGGAGATGATGATGTCAAGAGCTTCTTGCACCCCGCCGCTTTTCTTTTCTCGTTGGGTTGCCAGGCGTACATGCATTCTGCCTTCGGTGAGGCGCGCCAGCAGGCGATTGGCTTCGTTTTCCAGCTCGGGCAGCGCCGCCTCGATGAGCATTGCCTGCAGGCCATTCTTTCCGAAAGCTGCTTCCAGGGTTTGATAACGATGGAGTTGCGCCTTGACGTCAGCGAGCTCTTGTTGCAGCGCCTGATATTG
>WFTO01000002.1 GCA_015485435.1 Anaerolineae bacterium
ACATTTTCAAGTCGTTCTCGGTGGTGATCAGCGACATCATGCCAGCTCCTTTGGCCTGGCAGTTGGAGCCATACCCTCAAAACGGATTCCCGATTTTTTGCAAGCTTTGATCCAACGATTCGCTGCGGAAAGGGAGCCTGATGAAGCCTTCTCCGCCTGGATCAAACGCTTGGGGCGAAAGGAGATCAAGCAAATGCTCAAACCCTACGCAGTCGTTCCCCCTTACAAAGAGGATCCAACGCTTTATTCTGACTGGGGTGATCCGCGCGAATTCTCGTTAGGAGACATCGGGATGGGCGAATGCGCAGGCGAACTGGTCTCTATGTTCTCCTTACGCATTGCCAAAGCAGAAGGCGAGGCCTTCGCCGCGCTGTTGGCCCTGGAGGAGGGAGACTACGCTCAGGCCGATGAACGCGCCTATCGCGCCATGTTACTGGCCGCTCAAGCGTTGTTACGTAGTCAACGCATTCCCGTTAGAAATGAAGCCGACGACATTGTCGCCCAGTTTAAAATCTACTTTTACGATACGAAACGCTTTTTTGATCCTTACGCCAAAGGCAAATTTGCCAATTATCTATTCGACCGATACGCCAATCCACCCTCTGAACCTGATGAAGACACCGCGCGACGTCGGGTGGAAGAAGCGAATCTTTTCATCGAGGCCGCTTACGCTTGCGATGCCCGTATGGCCCAGCAAACGCAGCATTCACCACCTTCATCAAATTAGGAGTCGCACCATGCTTGCACAGCATATCAGCGCTAAATTATTCTTTGCCCCACCATTTCCCGATTCCAACGAGTTTATCGCTTTATTTCATCGTTGGATACAGGAAGACGCTGTCCCGGGCCTGCTCATCGATGTTGTCGATTATCGCCACATACACCATGGCCCCGGCGTCATTCTGGCAGGATTCGAAGGAAGCTATGCGCTCGATTTTCGCCATGAGCGACCGGGACTGCGTTATAATCGCAATCAACGAGGCTGGCAAGATGACGCCATGCTCACAGATGACGAAAGATTGAAACATCGTCTTATCAACGTGCTTGAACCGCTTTTTCATGCCGCTTCCCTTGTCGAAGCCTCGCATCAGCTTTCACAGTCACCTCAAATCTTGCGCAACGAGATTGAGTTCACCTTTCTTGATCGCCTGCAGACGCCCAACGCGGAGACGACATTTCAGACACTGGAGCCCATTCTCTGCAATGCCCTTCAAACGTATCTGCCCGGTGTCAAAACTCGCATTCGACGTCAAAGCATTGCCTCTCACGAACCGTTGACCATCACTGCACAGCTGACGTCATAAACAATCCCATGTTGTAATTTCTTGCAGAGAAAAACAGCCCTCCGGCAGGGCGCGAGCGTAACCCGCTCAATGACAGAAAGGTGCGGAGGCGAAAAGATCGCGTTCGCATCTTTCTTTTCAAATTTTTCTTTGGGCTCGCGTTTGTAGATGATGGCCATCACAGCACTTCGACGACCATCGCAGTAACACATGTGTGGCGCCCCTACCAATAGCTGTGATGAAATCAAGAGTTGTCTCTTCTCACAATTGCGTTATAATCCTTTTCCCACCTCAAAAAGCGCTTAGTCTGTAACGATCTATGCAGGGCCGCGCGCAAACCCCTTTAGCCATTCACTCCGTAAGGAGATTGCTGATGACGACCTCCCAACGCATCTCCCCCTCCGCGAGACCGCCGACAAGAACCTCTCCGCAGAGGATTTTATCTATCGCCGCGATCGTCTTGGGCATACTTCTGTTGCTCGCGGCGAGCCTTTTTGCCTGGTGGATCGCCATCACAGAGCATCCAGGCGAAGCGCCCACGCCACCTGAATTGGCCGGACTGACAAGGACCGCAATCATTACCGGCCCTACCGCAGTGACAGCCATTCACCAGCTACACAACAGCCAATTTCCTTTACGCAGTGGAGCCGTAGCGCAGTATGGCAGGCAAAACGAAATGACGCTTTGGGTGGCTGGCGCTCCTCTGGCTTTGATGGCTCAACGCATGATTGATGTTATGGAAGAACAGATTCAGGGAGGAGAGACTCCTTTTCAGCCGCTGGCCACTCGCGCCATCGGGGGACGCACCATCTTTGACGTAGATGGTTTGGGGCAACGCCATTTCTATTTCCGCTCGGGGTCGTTGGTGATATGGATCGCGGTCAATTATGAGTTGGCGGAAAATGCCCTGGAGGAACTGTTGGCGTTCTACCCATGACGCCCAGATCGCACTAAGTCGTACCCTGCAAGTTCTTTAATTTACCGTCTCGCATACCCCCTAAGAACACTAAGTCACCAAGGCACCAAGGAATAATCACTAAGGTTTTCTTCGCGTCTTCGTGCCTTCGTGGTCAATGTGTTATTTTGCGAAAGTTAAGCGACTTTATCAATACTACTTAACCCGTGCGCTAGGCGTCTTTACGCGCCTTTGAGAGCGCAAGGTCACTTTGGATGGGCGCTTCTTCCTGAAGATAACCATCCTCTCGCAGCAATTTCAGAAAATGAAGCTGCGCTGCGGTGGCCGGTTGCATGGTGTTTTCTGCCATCCATATGGTATAGCTCATAAAGGTGTCCGCAATGGGGATGATGCGGATATTGCCCAGACCTATGCAACGTTGGGCGGCAAGCTTGGGTACAAATCCAACGCCAATACCTTCCTCCACGGCGAGGATGATGGCCTCGGAGTTGCCTACCGTGATGACGGTGTGCAATTCGTCGACGCTGATATCATGGCGCGCAAGCGCCGATTCCATGGCCTGATAGGTGCCCGATTCGGGCTCTCGCAAAATGAGACGCTCTTTGAGAAGCTCTTCAGGAAGGATGGCTTCTTTTTTACACCAGGGATGATTGCTGGGAACGATTAGCACGACCTGATCTTGAAGGAATTGACGATAGCGTATCTCACGACGGGGCGTCAGCGCACTGGTAAAAGCAAGATGTACCTCCCCGGACGCCAATAATTCCAACACGCGCTTACGCGAACCCACACGCACCGTGGCCTGGACGCCCGCGAAACGATCGCAAAAGCGAGCCATCAATGGCGGCAGTAGATACTTTCCAGTCGTCGTGGAGCAACCAATAATCAGATGTCCTACGACCTCCCCTCGTAGCGATTGCATCATTTCCTCGGTGCGTTTGCTACGACGCAACAAATCCTTGGCCAAGGGCAGCAAAAACGCGCCTGCTTCGCTTAGATACACGCGGCGTCCCCGTCGTTCAAAAAGCGTCACGCCCAACTGCTTTTCCAGCGCATGGATACGTTGGGTAATGGCAGGTTGACTAAGGTGGAGTTCTTGCGCTGCGGCGGAGAAGTTTTCTTCCTGCGCCGCGATGACAAACACCTGTAATTGATGCAAATCCAACATTTTTTCTTCACCGTTCCTTTATTACAAAACTTGATTTTAACACGTATTAGGAAAACTTAATCATTTTTATAATAAGTTTCTATAAATAAAAATGACATAGATCATACAAGAAAGATAAAATTACCTTATAAATTATAGTATAGCATCCAACGTGACAGCTTATCGTATCACAAA
>WFTO01000003.1 GCA_015485435.1 Anaerolineae bacterium
CTGCTGATGAGCAACCCGGCCATCATGATCGGGTCGCGGGCGATAAGTTGGAATTCTCGCAATCGCCTTACCAGCGTTTTATTCCATCCGGTATTCATAGGAAAAGTTTATGGGAGGAGTTGCATGCGAGTTGGGGGTCAGGATGGATGGGAGTGATGCCATGACAAAGGCACGAAGAACACGAAGGCTTTTGCGAGTTTGTCGTTCTCGTCGAGGCCTTCGTGTCTTCGTGCCAGGTTCGCTTTCAGGTCAAAGCATGGTTGAAATCCGATTACTTCTTAAGGTTCTCAGCGCCGGCGATCTCATTGGTAAAGCGGTCCACGAATTCTTTCTTGTGTTGACCGCACCATTCAAAGTCGTAATCGATGAGCTTGACTTTCAACAGTTCGGGCTTGGAAGGTTTGGCGCCTTCAACGGTGGGTGCTTGATACGCACCGTATTTGGGGCCAAGCTCCTGGGTTTCGGGCTGCAGCGCCCAGTCATACCATAGTTTGGCGTTTTCTAGGTTCTTGGCGCCCTTGATGATGCCCATGCCTCCGATCTCGTAACCGGTGCCCTCTTCGGGGAAGGAGAGAATCAAGGGCAGGCCATTTTCAATCTGTTTCACAATATCGTGTGAAAACACAATGCCCACCGCGGCTTCGCCCGCGCCCACAAAGCGTGCAGGGGCAGAACCGCTTTTGGTGAATTGGTTAACCTGAGCCGCGTATTTCTTCAGGTATTCCCAGCCCTGGTCTTCACCTTTCACCTGGAGAATGGTGCAGAGAGCAGTGTAGGACGTACCGGAACTGGAGGGGTGCGCCACCATTAACTGGCCTTTCAGTTTAGGATCCAAGAGATCATCCCAAGACTTTGGCACCCATCCACCATTTTCCTCTGACCAATTTTTGTTTGTTGCAAATCCCAGCGATCCCACATAAATTCCGGCCCAGTATTTGTCAGGATCGAGCATTAATTTCTTGTTGATGATCTTGTCTTGCGCCGGGGTTTCGTACTGTTCCAAAAGTCCTTCTTGTTTTGCGGCAATAAAGCTATCTACCGGGCCTCCCCACCAGATGTCGAACTGAGGGTTGTCTCTTTCGTTGCGAAGGCGAGTCAAACTTTCACCACTGGACATGCGCACAAAATTTACGGTGATGTTGGGGTATTTTTTCTCGAATTCTGCTTTCATCCCCTCACACCATTCAACTTGTGGCGTGCATAGTAGGTTTAACTCACCACTGGCTTCTTTTTCGCCACCGCCAGGAGGCGCGCAGGCCGCCAGCAGGATCAAAAGAAGCAGGGAGCCAAGCACTATCCAAAAGATTCGCCGTCGTAACATCATTTTTCCTCCTAATGTTGGGAAAGCGGGAAAAAATTATGACTCCCGAGACAACGCCGTCACGGGATTTTGGAGTTTTGATTATAAAGCAAAGTGAAATTGTAAGCAACCTGCCCTAGGATTGAAATAAACTCTGAAACGTTTCAAAATTCGCTGGATGACGCCATGCTTAAGGATTAGGTCATTTTGGCGGCAAGGGTAATGCCGAGTTGGCCTAACCAGTATGTGATGATCACGATAAAACTTGCCAATGGCAGTGCGTAGACAAAAAGCGTAATCGCTAGTAATGAGTCGCTGACGAGAAATAAAAGTGCACCGATAATAGCCGCTTTCGCCGATGTTTCGGGGATGCCAGGGGCATGAAAGCGTGCGAATGCCCGCCATACCATGGTCGTGATGACCAATAGATAGATGAGCACCGGCAATGCCATTTCTCCCATATCGCCCATCTCCAGAAAACTATACATGACAATGCCAAACAGATATACAAAGATGGCTATTCCCCATGCCGGACGGCGGCAGTCGCTGGTGAAAGCGGCGATGTAAAGGAGATGCCCGATTAAAAAGGCGATCAATCCAAACAAAAATGTTTCTGGTGCATATTCCAGGAGAATATCGCCAACGGCGCCGAAGAGGAGGCCACCGATGACGAGCCATTGAAAGCGATTTTTGTCTGGCAAAAGCAGCAAGTAAAACGCCATTACAACCACGGGCAGCGGCTTTGTTATCAGGCGCAACGCTTCTAGGTTGAGAAGGCGTCCGGTAAGGAAGGCTAGGGCCGTGAGAAGCCCAAGGATTATAAGGACTTTGGTACGTGTGGAGAGTTGGATGGTCATGATTTGCCTCGCTGAGAAGTGGAATGAAGCGATTTTCTCATGACCCGGATCGGATGGCAATTTCCCATAATCGTCCCAGGGTTTCTTCCAACCGTTGGCCCAGTTCCGGACCACGAGGCGTGGTCACGTCGTCTTCATTTTCAAAGACTACATAGGGCACGCGAACGCCTTTGATGGTGATGAACTCGGGGTCTTCGGCAGAGAATGTTTCCCAGTCGTTTTCTTTGTACAGGCGTTCCAGTTTTTCGTCTGGTAGTCCATGTTCGAGGATGCTATCGGGGCGTTCGGGGTTGAATCGGCGACGATTCTTGCGCAGCGATTCCTCCCACGACACGCGAATGTAAAGGATTGCGCCACGTTGTAACGTGTCTTCGGAAAAGTGCTGAAAAGCTTCGCTGAACCCGCCATGTTCGCTTCCCCGGGCGAATTCGATGATTGTTGTGCGGCAGGCGTGGTAATTGGGATGGTCTCGTAAGAGTTTGTGGTAATCCAGGTCCAATCGCTCGATGAGGAGATGCCAGAGGTAGGTATGAAGGAAATAACCTTCCGCATCGGTATGAAGGCGTGGTTTCCCCATCCGCGCAAGGATAGCGTCCTCTTCGAACCAGGTCCAGAGCATGGGAAAATCGTCAAGCTCGTCGAAGGGGCCGATGTGAAAACGTCGGTAACGTTCAGCTTCAGGGGTGCGTTTGAGGTAGTCGATGATTTCGCTTTTTCCTGCCGCGGGGCGGGCGATGAGGAAAATGACGTCGAATGTGTTATTGGTAGGCATTGTCAACTCCACGGTCTTTCGAAAGGAGGAAGGAGGGATATCGAACCATGATGAAAGCGGTTAACGATTGCGTAACACCTGCCAGGGAAAGAAGTAGATCAAGTGGACTAATGTTGCACGGTTGCGATCCATGCCGTGATCACAAAGGAAAGGATGGGTATCCAGATGGAACGAAGGGGTGTGTGGGTTTGCATGATTCGTTCGTCAGCAAAAAAAGAATGAATCCAATGCACCTGTGGCGTTGTTCAGGCATCTCAGTGCCATAGAAAACTGTGCATTGGGGAGTCTGTTGTCACTTCTAGCAACCTGTTACGAAGTTAATTTCCGTCCCGTTGTCGATTGAATTCAGGTCTGCGGGCCAACGGCCGCGTGCCGATCGTTGTTGACTGGCCTTCGTCCTCCCAAGAAACAGACTAAAACTGAGATGGAAAACCGTTGCCGAAGGGAGACGGGCTGCGGAACGTCCTCAGAACCGAATTCATGTAGCCAAGGATGATAAACAGGGCGGTTTGTGTCAGGTTGCCAATTTTTACTTCAGACCTGAATGCACAAAGCTTTGAATGAATTGCCGTTGGAAGATAAGGAACAGGATGAACAAAGGGGCGACAACCAGGAGGGTGGCTGCAGTCAGCAATGACCATTGCGCCCCAATTTCCCCTAGCTGCGTAAATCGCACGAGCCCCGCGGTAAGGGGGCGGCTTTTATCGCTGTTTGTCACCACCAGGGGCCACAGGAATTCATTCCAGTGCCAAACGACCGAAGAGAGCCCAAAGGCGACCAACATGGATTTGGATGGCGGCAAGTAAACATGCCGTAGCAATTGCAGCCAGTTGCATCCATCGATGATCCCGGCATCCACCAGATCTCTGGGCACTTCTAGAAAGGCTTGTCGCATCAGAAATGTGCCAAACGCTGAACCAAAATAAGGGATGGCGATGGCTAGGCGGGTGTCGAACAGGCCCAGCGCGCGAATGGTGCTGAAGTTCGGAGCCAACAGTGCGGTTGTGGGAATCATCAATTGCAGGAGGATGAAAAATAAAAGCAATTTTTTGCCCATGAACCGGAAATGAGCAAACGCAAATCCAGCTAAGGTGATGGTAATGAGCTGCACCCCCAAAATCATGAGCACGATGACAATGGTGTTGATGTAGTACAGCTTGAATGGAGCCAATGACATGGCTCTGGTATAATTCTCCAGGGTGAGATAGCTACCGAACCATACGTCCCCCCGCCCTAAAGGTTCTGAAGGTGGGCGGGTGGAAGCAACGAACGCCCAAATGACCGGCACCGCCCACAACAGGGCCAGCAAGGCTGTGACCAGCAGCAACAGCCAAAACATCAATCGAGACCAAAAGCCACGTGGGGTCACGGCATCAGGCATAAGCATCCTCCTTGCGTTCGGAAAGCGCGAAGTTTGTGACCGTGAAAAGAAGCAAGAAAATAATGAGGATGATAGTTAGCGCAGCGGCTTTGCCGACATCTTGGTTTTCAAAACGCATTTGCCAGAGATAATAAAGGAGGACCGTACTGGCACGACTGGGGCCCCCTTTGGTCAATACAAAGATGTGGTCGACCAGCTGAAATGCGCCGATAAAAGCGATGGTGGAGACAAAGAGGGTGGTGCGTCGAAGCAGAGGCAGGGTGATGTACCACATCATTTGCCAGGCATTGGCGCCATCCAGCACCGCGGCTTCATACACATCGGTTGGCAAGCTCTGCATGCCCGCCAGATAAAAGATCATGTAATAGCCCGCGTTTTTCCAGATGGCCACGATCATGATGGCGATCAGCGCCAGATCGGGGTTGCCAGTCCAGTTTTGGGGGCCGTTGTAACCCAAATATTGAAGAAAAGTGTTCCAAAGTCCATAGTCTGGCGTAAAAAAGAACATCCAAATGGTGGCGGCGCTGACCATGGGTAAGATGGTAGGCTGAAAGAAAGCCAGACGGGCCAGCCCGATCCCCTTGATGGTTCGGTTAATAAGGACGGCAAATAGAAACCCCAGAATGATGCTGATCGGCGCGGTGACTACCACGTAAATGAGCGTATTTTTCAGGACCAAAAGAAAACGGTCGTCGCTGAAGAGCGCTGTGTAATTCCCCAATCCAATGAATGTCGGCTCACGGAAGCGGGCGATATTCAAGCGTTGGCGAAAGAAACTTTGATATAACGCCAGCAAGGTTGGCCATGCCGTGAACATGGCCACAAAGATGAAGGTGGGTAAGATGAGCAAATAGGGAAGGATGGGCTCTCGACGTTTGCGTTTGCGAGTAGTAACAATTGTCGGTGCCATGAACGACTCCTGCGTGGGTAGAGGCCTTTACGCCCAGGCGTAAGGGCCAAAGGTGGGGAGATCTCCCGACCAAGATGAAAAAAGTGCGACGCATCCATCGCTCCCTTAGGGCGAGTGCGTCGCACTTTGTTGTGTTGGCATCATCAGTCGCGGAATGGCGCCAGCGCTTCGTCAGCTGCCTTTTGGGCGGCCGCCATGGCTTCGGCTGGGCTCATCTCGCCATTATAGGCTTTTTGCAGGTAGTCGTGGAAGATGTTTCGCACTTCGCCCAGGTTTTGGACGGAGAATTCTTTGCCGGCATATTGCAGCGCATCACGCGTGGCCGCGGCCTGCGGGGTCTTGGCGATATAATCTTTCATGGCCTGGGTTTCGTAGGCGCTCTGGCGGGTGGCGATGTAGCCGGTATTGATGCTAAAGTCGGCGGCGTTTTCGGGGCGACTCAGGAATTCAATGAACTTCCAGGCCGCATCCTGTTGCTCTTTGGGCACATCTTTGAAGATGTAAAGGTTGCCGCCGCCAGGCACGGTGGCGTAAGTGCCCGGCTGATGGCCAGGGATGGGCATAACGCCAACTTCAAAGTCCGCCTGTTCCAAAATGCCGCGCAGGCTGCCTGTGGAGTGGACGATCATGGCGGTTTGGCCGCTGGCCAGGTCGCTGGGCGCCTGACCCCAAACCGCCTGGACGCCCTCGGGCATGGCCTTGTATTCATGCGAGAGGTCAATGTAATACTGAACAGCCTCGATGACCTTGGGGTTATCGAAATACACCTCGGTGGACGAATCCCCAACGATGTTTTGGCCGTTGCCGATGGCCAGGGGTTGGAACAGCCAATAGGGCCAGCCAGAAGGCCATTCGATGCCCCAGCGCGTGACCTTGTCGCCATCGCGCACCGCCAACTTTTGGCCCGCCTGACCTAATGCCTCCCAGCTGTCTGGCGGCTCAATGCCATTCTCTTTGAATAGATCGGCATTGTAATACAGCACCACTGCACTGCGCTGGAAGGGAATGCTCCAAATTGAGCCATCTTCGGTGCGTGAGTTCTCAAGGAATGCAGGGAAAAAGTCATTCAGATAAGCCTCGCCATCTTTCATGCTTTGAATGTAGTCGTCAAGCGGGATGATGTAGTCCGCGTTGATGAGATCGTAGACATCCACAGCCAGCATGACAGCCAGGGCGGGAGGCTTTCCTCCACCATCAATGGTGGTCTGGATGGCGGTCTTGACGTCGCCATAACCGCCAGAGAAGACCGGCTCAACGGTGATGTTGGGGTTTTCCTTTTGAAATGCATCGATGTAGCCCTTGAGGATGTCCGCAATGGGGGCATCCACAGCCACAGGATAGAAGACCTGGATGGTCACGGGTTCAGCAGAGGGGGCTTCCGTGGGTTTTGGAGCCTCCGTCGGTTGGGCAGGCGCTTCGGTTGCTTGTGCTGGGGCTTGTGTGGGCGCCGGTGGAGCAGCCTCTTCCGTTGCTGGGGCCCCACAGCCACTCAAAACCAGTCCCATAAGCAACAAAACCGCAATCCAAACAACAATCGTGTGCTTCTTCATGTTTTCCTCCATTGGAAACAAATGTATTGAGGATGGACAATCTCTTCACACTAAAATAAGTGTAATCCAATTTCCGAAGATTCGGAAACTCCTTTACGTTTGTTTTCTTGCCAAAACAAAAAACTGGTCTCACAATTATTCTCTGGCCTCATCACATCCATTTTGATAGCCTATCTTTCTCTCCACTGGATTTTGTTTCATGGATTCCCTTTCGCGTTCAGAAGCCTATTCCCTGATCCATGCTAGCGGCCGCGATCTGGTGGCCTTGATGCACCGTGCCTCCGCACTTCGAGAAGATGCTTGGGGACGCGTGGTGACTTATTCACGCAAGGTATTCATTCCCCTCACCAATCTCTGTCGAGATAAATGCGCTTATTGCACCTTTGCTCGGGCGCCGCTTGATCCAAAGGCGAAGACCTTGACGCCCGATGAAGTGCTTGCTATTGCTCGCGCTGGAGAGCGGGCGGGGTGTAAGGAGGCCCTCTTTTCGTTGGGTGAACGTCCCGAAGAGGCCCATGCAATGGCTCGAATGCATTTGACCAAACTGGGGCATTCGACCACGGTCTCTTATCTTGCGGCAATGGTTCAGCAGGTTTTTCAAGAGACCGGTCTGATACCCCATCCCAATCCGGGCGCGCTCACTGAGGTGGAGTTGCGCATGTTAAAACCCTATTCAGGTAGTATGGGTATGATGTTGGAGTCGGTTTCGGAACGGCTTATGCAGAAAGGACAGGCCCATTTCGGGTGTCCCGATAAAGCGCCGTCCCGCCGGCTCGCTACGCTCGAAGCTGCTGGACGGTTACATATTCCTTTCACGACGGGCATCCTCATCGGCATTGGCGAGACCCGTGAAGAGCGGGTGGATAGTTTGTTTGCTATTGCGGACATGCACCGACAGTATGGACATATCCAGGAGGTAATTGTTCAAAACTTTCGGCGCAAACCAGACATTCGGTTCCGTGATAACGATGAGCCCAGCGCCCTGGAGATGGCTCGCACTATCGCTGTGGCAAGATTAATCCTTCCACCAGAGATCAGTCTGCAAGCGCCTCCGAACCTTACGCCCGACGCCTACAGTCTTTATCTGTTGGCGGGCATCAATGACTGGGGTGGAATTTCCCCCGTGACGCGAGATCATATTCACCCAGAAGCCCCCTGGCCCGGCGTTGCCGAGCTGGCCGCCGTAAGCGCGGATGCAGGCTTTGAGTTGCGCGAACGTCTCTCCATTTATCCACGATTTCTGTCAGGAGAATGGCTGTCGCCTCCGGTGCTAGAAAGAGCATCGGCATTGGTAGACGCATCGGGCCTTGTACCGCAGACAGCCTCCTCAACATGAGTTTGTGTGTCGGCGTATGTAATGCCCAGGCCTTTTGAGAATGTTTGCATTTGGCGGCGACCTGGCAAAGCAAAGCGTCGCTGATGATCGATGTTATTGATAGGCCTGGATGTAGTCCGGGTCCTATCCAATCTTATTGAAATGGCGATGTTTCTTTCGTGCAAAAGGAGTGGTTCTATGGTAGAATAAAAGGCAAATAAGACAACGTGGTCGTTCACCTGCACTTATGTATTATGGTCTTTCAACATCCCACCCTTTCCCTCCTCGTTGCAGTCTTCGGGAACATCCCCGCTGTCCATTTGGCGCGACTGCAAGAAATTTTTTATGAGCGAAAATATCGCGCGGGTGAAGCGATCTTTCTGCAAGGAGATATTGCGAAATCCATCTATCTTGTTGCGGAAGGACGCGTCAAGATCGATCGTGTAACACCAGATGGCAATCATTGCATCCTTTGTATGCGAGGACCGGGAGATGTGTTTTGTCCGGTGCCTTTGTTGGATTGTGGTTGTCAATTGGGAACCGCGTGGGCGATGACTGATGTCACGCTTTTATGGGCCGACAGGGATGAATTTGGTGAAGTGGCGGCGGCGTGTCCTAATTTGCTTGCCGAGGTGCAAAAAGATTGTTTGCTTGAGGTGCGCCGTTTGTTGGGACGCATGGAATCTTTCGCATTTCATAGTGTGAAGGACCGGGTTGCCATTACGTTGCTTGATGAAAGCCAGCGGCAAGCGCAATTTGGCGGCTCTTTGAACGAGTTGCGTATAACGCAACAGGAGCTTGCTGGACTGGTGGGTGCTTCGCGCGAAAGCGTCTCTCGGACACTCTCGAAAATGGAAGATGAAGGGATTGTTGAAACATTGCGGGGAAGAATATTGATTCGAGATCGCCAAAAGTTGCAGATGCTGGTGGGACGTAAACCTGCCTGAAATTGATAAATTTCCCTAACAATCAACCATGCTGAAAAAATAATCAGCTTTTAAGCCCGAGGAATTCATCGAACCCTCCTCCGGTGCGGGTGTTGATGGGGCGTATAACGCGATATCGCTTCATCCAAGCGACTTTTCTGTGAAAAATTCTACAAGTTTTTCGAGTTGTGTGATGGATGTCATATGACTCTGTGAAAAAATATGCAAAAATGAATGCATCCCCAAAGCATTTCTCTTTCATGTTGCCCGGTCTTCGACTGGTAGCGACACGTTCAGAACATTGAAAAAGGAGGACTTCCCATGACCGTACTCGATCGCGTTGTTCTTTTACTTACAGGGCTCACGGCCTTGTATCTGATTTGGCGGTTTGTGCAGGCTTATCGCCAAACCAAAGCTGCGCATGATGTGTATTATATCATTTCATTCGCGGTCTTGTTGGTGGCGGGGTTGTTGCTCATTGCTTTTGGTTACGGGATTTTGGCTTCACCCTGGGTGGTGATTGTTTCGGTGCTGATTCCGGCAGGGCTTTCTTTGGGGTTAATCTTTGAGTTTTATGGGAAATATGGGAAATTGTATTTGGCGTTTGCAGTGGTGGGGCTGGTGGCCATTGCCATTACGCGATTTACGGGGCCAGAAACCGTGGCCACCATCGTGCTCGTGCTCGTGCATGGCGTCGCGGGGCTCATTATTGTGTTTACACCTATTTTGACTGTGAAGAAAGGGTTGGCTCCTGGTGGTTTTGTAGCGGTCACTATCGGCGGCCTCTTGATTGATTTGGGTGGGATCGCGCTCGCTTTTCTCAAGTTGGGCAAGCAATTTCTTTTCTTCAGCGAAGATGTAGTGTTCGCCATCCTCGCTCCCTTACTGTTGTTGATGACTCTCTTTTTTGCCTGGGGCTTTGTGAAGAAGATGAAAGCGCCAGGTTCACAGAAGCCGGAATTGCAATCGGCATCTTAAACAAAGTTTCTTGTTAAAAGGGTGGGCTGGGTAGCAGGATGGGGCTATATGGCCCTACCCGGCCTATCCAACTTTTCAACCATCAAATGTTTAAATCAAAGTCGGCATAATGTGCCGTGCTAGCAGGTCCTTCTAGCAAGCATTTTATGCCCAAGCTCAAGTACGGAGGCGCAATGGAAGCGTTGAAGGCCCGTTATCAATACCTATTCCAATCAACCAAAGGGCTGGTTTTGGTGGCCATCGCCCTGATATCCCTGGAAACTGTATTTTTTGGCATGCTCTCAGGTCCCATGGCTGAAATGGGAGTGCGCGATGTTTGGGTGCGCTGGACTGGCATGCAGTTGGATCCTATGGAACGTGAGGGACGGATCATCATCCTCTATCACACCATCGCTTTGGCTGTGGTGGCGATCGAGGTTTATTTTATCACTGGCCTGGTAAAGATGAGTGAGCGCCAAAGGGCGAATATCAATGCTACTATCACGGTCGGTTATCTCACATCGATGATCTTTGGCCTCTGGTTCGCCTACTTTGGACATAACTATATCTGGCATGGATTGTTCATTTTTGGGCAGTCCCTGGTCTTCTTTGCTGGGGTCATGCTGACCGTCGCCTTATGGCCATGGCGGAAGGAATATCGCCTGCCGCCAGACTCCCCGTATGCCCATACGCGAGGTGGACTTGATCTGGAGCGATTGGCCTTTTTCGTGATGGCTGTGGCCACGCTGGGGTCTGCCGTTTATGGCGCTGTGGCCGGGGCGAATTTTGGCAACGGCTTTGAGCTATTTTTGGCAGAGGATGAAGTTCGGGAGGTGACCAAGACCACGTTGCAATTGGCGGTGATCGGCCATCTGCATATTATGCTGACGCTTATTGCCATCGCTTTGACCCTGATCATCGGCCGATGGGTGGACTTCAAAGGCCGGATTCATACGGTGGCAATGGTGTTCATGATTATTGGAACGATAATTATCACCTCAGGTGTGTGGATCATCGTGGTGTATCGTTCCATAGCGCATATCATCATTAACGTGGGCTCGACGCCAGTTCTCCTGGCATCTGTCTTATTGACGATTTACACCTGGCGGAGACAGGTGCGGATTGGTCTGGCTAAAAAGGGGCTGACGCCGAAAGAGGCCGGCTTTGGCAAAAAACTGGCTGCGCTTTTACACGATCCTATGCCTTTTGGCGCCACCTGGCAAATGATGTACATGAACCTAGTGGTGACCGCGGTCGGCATCTTTCTGGCCATCAAGCTCGAGCTGGTTCGAGAATGGCCCTGGCGCGAAGAGCGAATCACCTTAACCGGTCACTGGCATATCCTGGCCGGCATTATCGCCACCATTATTTTGCTGTATTATGCCGATCTGGCAGGACTCAAAGGTCGGGCGCGACGATGGTTTGGCTGGATTGTGATCATTGGTTCAGATGCCGCATTTGCAGCAGTGACACTCTTCAGCACGAAACGTCTCTATGTCAGCGAGTCAGCGCAACAACCTCTGGTCAATATGACGATATGGATTGCCGATATCGGTCTGCTATTGGTGCTGGTTATGCTGGGCCTGCTAATGGCGTGGCGACTTGTCGATTTGTTTAAAGGGAATGGTCGCTGGAAGGAGGAGTTGGCCAACCCAGAGTTAGATGTTGTCGGAAAGGAGGTGGATTCATGACACGGTTGCATTTCCACTCCGGAAAAATGATATTGTTCGGACTTCTCGTCCTGTTGTTGGTGGCTGGATGCAATGCCCAGCCCGCTACCACCGAGCCCCCACCCGTATTCGATACGGGCATCGATCCCAACGCCTGGGCCCAGGTCCCTGCCGGCAGCTTTTTCATGGGATTGCACAATCATGAGAAAACCATCGATTACGATTTCGAGATGATGGTCACCGACGTGACGAACGAACAGTTCGCCGCCTTCCTGAATGACGCCATCGCTGATGGCTCCATTACATTGGGAGAAGAAGGTGTGTTGGGCTACTATCCTGGCGACAAATTCTCAGGATACAAGCATGAAAAAGAGATCAAGGCTGGCGATTGGCTATTGTTCCCCGTGGATCATCCTGACGCTCGGATTCAAAAGGAGGGCGATACGTTTGTGGTCAAACCGGGTTATGAAAATCATCCGGCCACCATGGTAACCTGGTTTGGCGCCTGGGCCTACTGTCGCTACTACGGCTGGCGGTTGCCCTTGGAAGAGGAGTGGGAAAAAGCTGCCCGCGGCCCTGATGGACGCGCCTTCCCATGGGGGAACGACGTTGACAAAAGCAACGCCAACTACTACAAGAGCCACGATCCTTTTGAACGCCCTAATACCGTTGGTGACACCACGCCAGTGGGCTTCTACAACGGGAAGATTTATAACGGCTTCCAGACCATGAATTCCCCCAGCCCCTATGGCTTGTATGATATGGCGGGCAATGTATGGCAATGGACAGGAGGCGTCTATGAAAAGACCCATCTTCGTTACTTGAAGGGAGGGAGCTTCATGGATTACGCGTATAACCTGCGTAGCTGGACTCGAAACAGCGCCACTCCCGAATATTTCAGTATTGCAGTTGGTTTCCGCTGCGTGCGTTAGCGAGGTGGATATGATGAAAGAGAGAAGAAGTCACCGAAGTGCTGAACAACCACATCGGCCTGCAATTCTCGCCATGTTTGCTAGACTGCGACTCTATTGGTCTTTGATAAAGAGTATGCAAACCACTCTCCTGCTGATTACTGGGATGGTGGGATATCTCAGTGTTGGACACGAGCTCGCAGGACATGCCAGAGAATTGTGGTCCGTAGCGGGAAGTTTATTTCTAGCCATCAGCGGAAGCACCGTGTTAAACATGTGGTACGATCGGGATATCGACGCCAGGATGGTACGGACATGTTGGCGTCCCCTTCCTTCTGGTTCCATCTCCCCCACGGAAGCCTTTTTCCTGGGCACGCTTCTGACTGTGGTTGGGGTCGGATGGGCCCTATTGCTTGATCCCCTTTACGGATGGATCGTCTTTGGTGGCTTCTTCTTCGATGTCGTCGTCTACACCTTGTGGTTGAAAAGACGCTCGCCATGGTCCATCGCCTGGGGAGGCGTCTCGGGCGCGATGCCATTGCTGGCGGGGCGAACCTTAGCGCTCGGCCACATCGATGCCATCGGTTTGTTGTTAGCCGCCGCGATCATCTTTTGGATTCCCACCCATATTCTCACCTTCGCCATGCGTTACGCGGACGATTACGCCCGGGCGGGCATTCCCACGATTCCCGGCGTGTACGGGTTTCGCTTTGCCAGAGCAGTCATCGCCATTTCGAGCGTCGTTGCCGCCTCCGCGATGATTGTAGCTGCATGGGGACTGGGGGTAACCGTTGGCGGCATGTCGGTGATCCTGGTGCTATCCGCAGCCCTTCTGTTGTTGGCCTTAACCAGCGTGCTTCGTCCTTCCCAAAAGCGGAACTTCCTGCTGTTCAAGTTTGCTTCTGTCTACATGCTCATCAGCATGATTATCATCGCTTTTTGATTAAGCCTGCCTGCTGACGCCTTTGCTTTGGCAAGGGCGTCATTCATTTTATAAGGAGACCATGCCATGCTGGGAAAATTCTTACGCATCCTTGCAATCATCCTTATGGGGCTCACTGCCGCGCTGATGGTGCTCGGCGGCATCGGCACCATCTGCATCGCCTTCTGGCCAGAAAAATATGAGTCTCTGGCGATGATGATTCCCTACAAACCTGTTTATCAGGTGGCCGCCATCCTTACCATCCTTGGTGGACTGGCCGGCATTTGGACTACCATCGCATTACGGCGGTTCAATCAGCGCCATTACACGTATGCCGTGTTGATATTATTGCTCAGCCTGGCGACAGCCGGGGTCAAAATGTACTTCTCCAGCAGATTGCGCGGGAGCGTGGCTCCCACCAACATCCGCTTTGATTTCACCCTGGCGGTGCTCCTCTACTTCCTGTTTTTGCGAGTTCCCGGAATATGGGAGAAAGTCAAATCGGCGCAACCAAGGTCAGACGCCAATCATACAGGCGCAGCCATTGCCGCAATCATCGGGGGCGCACTGACGCTTACCGTGCAATATTGGGCAGGTCCCGCTCATACATTCCAGGGGATCAACTACGCCGATGCGTGGCACACTCAACTGGCGATCCTTGGTTGGATGTTGATTGCAGGGGGCGTCGTTCAAATCGTGCGAGTCCTTTTACATCACGCCCAGCGGCTTCAGCCCGAGAAAAGACGAAAACGCTATCACCCCATCGGGTGATTTTTCTCACAAACTTTGGCCGTAGTGTGACCGCTGTCATATAACCTAACGTGCGGTTCTGATAGTCTTGTGATGAAACGCCTGGTTGTCGTCAGCCTCTCATACCAAAAAACGCCATCCCATCGAAATCGTTTGCTCGATCCGTGCACGAGAAAGAAAAAAGCATCACGAAACCCAGTTTTCTCGCCTTAGCGCAAATTCGATGGATTCGGAGTTTGATGGTATAATATCGGGCTGAAGGAACCAGGTGGAAAAATGACTCCTTTACCAAGCGTCCTGTGACAAAAGGTCATAGGGACATGATCATCAAATCACGGTTTTCTCAGGAGGAGAAAAACATGAAACGAACCCTTATCGTGTTAACGCTGTTGGTGTTTGTTGTCGCGTTAGCTGCTTGCGGCGGACAACAGACGCCCGAAGTGGATGTGGACGCCACGGTTGCAGCGGTGCAGTCTTCTGCGGATGCGACGGTAGCGGCTGCCCAGAAAGCTGCTGACGCCACCGTAGAGGCCGCACAAAAAGCAGTACAGGAGGCGGAACAAAAAGCAGAAGAGGCTCAAAAGGCCGCAGAGGAGGCCCAAAAAGCAGCTGAGGAAGCTCAACAAACCGCCGAGCAGCCCAAAGCAGATCCTGTTGCCGCGATCAAGAAAGCCGGTTGCACCGCTTGTCATGTGGTGCCAGGATTCGAAGAAGGCGGCAACCTGGGTCCAGACCTGACCAATATCGCCGATCATGCCGATAAGGACTTCATCATTGAGTCCATGGTGGATCCGGAAGCCCAAAAGCCGGACACCTGCCCTGCAGGCCCCTGCACCGCGATGCCGCCTATGCTGGGCATCCTTTCGGAGCAGGAAATCGATGCCGTGGCTGACTATCTGTTGAGCGGCGGCAAAGTCTCTGGCGAAGTGGCCACCACCCCCACCGAGACGCCAGCAGAAACCAAGCCCGCGGCCGAAGGCGCTTTGCTTACCGATGAGGAATTTGAACAAGCCAAAGCCATCTTCTTCGATCGCTGCGCTGGTTGCCATGGCGTGCTTCGCAAAGGCGCCACCGGCAAAAACATCACGCCCGAAGCGTTGGCTGAGCGTGGCCGTGATCTGGCATTCATCAAAAACATCATCACCAACGGCTTCGGCGGCATGCCTGCGTGGGGCAAGCTTGGCATCCTTTCCGATAAAGAAATCGACCTGATGGCGCGCTACGTCCTGTCGCCCGTGCCTGAACCCCCAGAATGGACATTCCAGGATGTGAAGGATTCCTGGGTCGTGCATGTGCCTGTCGAAGACCGTCCCAAAGAACCAGTGACCGATCGTGACTGGGAGAACTACTTCGGCGTCATTTTGCGAGATGTTGGCAAGGTCGCCATCATCGACGGTGACAAAAAAGAGCTGGTCACCATCTTGCCCACGGGGTATGCCAGCCATATCCTCCGTTCTTCTAAAGATGGCCGCTACTTCTATGTCATTGGTCGCGATGGCAAACTCAGCCTGATTGACCTCTGGCCCGAAGAACCCACCGTGGTGGCCGAAGCGCGCACCTGCCTCGACGCCCGCTCCGTGGATACCAGCAAATTCGAAGGATTCGAGGGCAAATACGCTATTGTAGGCTGCTACTGGCCGAGCGCTATGATTGTCGTAGATGGCCAGACCCTGGAGCCTCTGAAGATGGTCTCCACCCAAGGGTACGACCGCAGCCAGGGCGAATTCATCCGTGAGAATCGCGTGGCCGCCATTGTCAGTTCTCACTTCAGCCCCGAGTGGATTGTGAATATCAAGGAAGCTGGTCAGATCTGGCTGGTCGATTACTCCCAGTTGCAGAAGAATGGCCGTCCGTTGGGCGTCAAGATGATCGACACCGAACGCTATCTGCATGACGGCGGCTGGGATGGCAGCAAACGGTACTTCCTCGAGGCAGCCAACACCTCCAAGAAGATCGTGGTCATCGATGCAAAAGAAGGCGAGTTTGTGGCCTCCATCGATGTCGGCGACAAGCCTCATCCTGGCCGTGGCGCAAACTGGGTCCATCCTGAATATGGTCCGGTATGGGCGACAGGCCACATCAAAGACAACAAGATCGCGGTCATCGGCACCGACCCCGAAGGGCATCCTGACAGCGCCTGGAAAGTCGTGAAGATGCTCGAAACCCCCTCCATGGGTAACCTCTTTATCAAGACCCACCCCAACAGCCCATGGCTCATCGCTGACTTCACCGTCGCCCCCACACCGGAGATGAACCGCACTCTCTGTGCATGGGATAAGAACGACCTTGAGAAGGATCCGGTTTGCTGGGAGATCGAAGGCGCTGCCGACTTAAGCGCACGAGCCGTTCATATCGAATTCAACAAGGATGGCACCGAATTCTGGGTCTCCCTTTGGGGCAACGTCGATACGCCAACGGCCCTCGTCATCTACGACTCGCAGACCCTGGAAGAGGTCGGACGGATCACCGGCGATTGGCTCATCACCCCCACAGGCAAGTTTAACGTCTACAACACCGCACACGACATCTACTAAGCTTGCCTTTACTCAAACACGCATCACCAAAAACAGCCATCCTCAACTCGGGGATGGCTGTTTTTTCATGCCCGTTCCAGGTTGCCAGAAGTCGTTGCTTGTGGGACTCAAAGCAGTCCAACGGCGGGCCTGCCCGCGCCGATACGGTTGAACATGGGTACGCGGATGACGCGGATGCTTTGCAACGCCGATCAGCGCAGATATTGAATCATCTATCATTGTCACTGCTTACGCCTGCGTTCATCCCGCCACAACGAACGTGACGCGGATGGCGTGATGTCTTCAAACGTCATGCGTCAAATATCACATTTCGCATGAAAACGAGGCGAAGGATGCCAAATCATGACGTTTTACGCTTGACGTTTTACGTCCATTGAGAGCTCAGTCAACGTTGCCGTCAGGCGTTTTTCGCAAACGACGGCAACGCTATGTTCAGAGCAGGTGCGAACTGCGCTCAGGGTTCTCGGCGTCACCCAAGCGGACCACCAATACATTGGCCTGGGTGCGATGGCGCAAGCTGTTGACCGTGGCGCCATGAACCAGGTCTGACACCCCCGAATGTCCATGCGCGCCAACGATGATGATCTCCACCTGCAAAGCCTCTGCTAAACGTGCCAGTTCCGCAGCAGGATCCCCCGCACCCAAATGCACCTCCACTGTCATGCCCGGTCGTTGAATCATTTCCGCCAGGGTGCGCAACCTTTCTAAATCCCTCTTGACCTCGATATCCTCCGCATCAAGGCGGAGCATGCGCGCAGCTGGACTTTCCACCACATGCAACAAGTGGATCGTGGCTTTTTCTCGGTCTGCAATACGTAACCCTTCGGCGAGCAACTTCTCCTCTTCCCCGCCAAAATCCAGTGCGATCGCAACTCGGCGATAAGGTCTGGGATCAGGAATAGGAGCCGTTTCAATCCCGGGAGCGCCATGAACATCCTTTACGCCTGGTGGAGTGGGAAGAAAAGCAAATCGTTTCGGTAACCAGGGACGGAATGTGACATAAAATAATAGGATACCAATGACCAAAATGAAGGGAATCACCATGGCTTCCAACAGCCATCGTCGTTCTCCGGCGGTGGCAAGCGCTTGCCCCACCTCCTCGCGAACCAGGTTGGCGTTAAGGAGTATAATAATGATAGCAATGAGCCAGGCTAACGTCTGAATCCATGGTTTGATGGCGAAGTGACCCATGCGGCGTTTGTCAGCCACAAAATGAATCAAGGGAATCACGGCAAAGGGCAATTGCAACGACAACACCACCTGACTGAGAACGAGCAGCTGCCCGGTGGAATCCTCCCCGAAATACAGGATGGTGAATATGGCCGGGGTGATGGCCAGAGTGCGGGTAATCAGTCGGCGCAGCCAGGGGCGAATGCGAAGATTGAGGTATCCCTCCATAACAATCTGCCCCGCCAATGTCCCCGTAATTGTCGAGCTTTGTCCTGACGCCAGTAATGCGATGGCAAAAGCGATGGGCGCAATCGATGCGCCCACCAGAGGTTCAAGCAAACGATATGCATCCTGGATTTCGGCAACCTGATAGAGCCCATGGCGATAAAATACGGCAGCCGCCATGATCAGGATAGCGGCGTTGATAAAAAATGCCAGGTTCAGAGCCACCGCGGAATCGATGGTATTCCAGCGAATCGCGTCTTTGATAGCTGCCCGGTCGCGACCAATCTTTCTGGTTTGCACTAAGGCTGAATGCAGATAGAGATTATGGGGCATCACCGTGGCCCCGAGCATGCCCACCGCAATGTAAAGCGCGGTGGCGTCGGGAATACTGGGAACAAATCCTTGGGCGATTCCATGCCAGTCGGGTTGAGAGAGAAAGATTTCGATCACAAACGCGGCGCCAATGGTGCCCACCAGGGCCAGCACAACGGCCTCCAATTTTCGGATGCCGAAATGCGATAGCAACAGCAATAGCAGCGTGTCTAATGCGGTCAAAAGCACGCCATAAATGAGTGGTAAGCCAAACAGTAAATTCAGTGCGATGGCGGAACCGAGCACTTCGGCCAGGTCGGTGGCGGTGATGGCAATTTCGGCAAGTATGTAAAGCGGAATGTTGACGATCTGTGGGTACGATTCGTGGCTGGCTTGCGCCAGGTCGCGGCGCGCAACAATGCCCAACCTGGCCGAAAGGCTTTGCAACAAAATCGCCATCAGGTTAGACATTAACAGCACCCAGATCAGGGTGTAATTATACCTGCTGCCCGCCGCCAGATCTGTGGCCCAGTTTCCTGGATCCATGTAGCCCACTGCAGCCATCAGCGCCGGCCCCGTGACGGCGAACCAGCGACGCCACCATGTTGCATAGCGTGGGATGGCTACGGTTTCATGCACCTCGGCCAAAGAATGGTTTTGGGCATTCTTATCATTTGGCTTGGCCATGACACACTCGATATTGGCTCCCTGAAAAACGGCTCACAAGGTGCGAAGGAGGACAAAGAAAGGTTTTCAGAGCTTTTTGATGGGGGAAAGCTTATTTTTCTCTGCATCCTGCGCGTTTTTGTGAGGTCGTAACTTTTTGATCATGGAGCCAACAGGAAAAGGATGGAGATGAGATCGCTGTTATCGGTAGAGAATGCGGTTTCCATCAGGGAGAGTGAGGCAACGTCAGGGAATGCGAGTTAATTCCGCAGCGGCAGCGTGAACCCAAATTCACTGCCCTGGCCGACTCCTTTACTTTTGGCCCAGATCTTTCCACCGTGGGCTTCTACGATATGTTTCGAGATGGTTAAACCGATGCCGCTGCCGCCGCTTGTCCTTGCACGCGATTTATCAACACGGTAGAAGCGTTCAAAAATATGGGGTAGATCTTCGGGGGGGATGCCTCGACCCGAATCTTTGACCACAAAACGGAGTTCATCTCCTATCCGACGCACGCTAATCCAGACCTCTCCGCCAGCGGGCGTGTATTGCAACGCGTTTCCCAGGATATTGACCAATACTTGGGTGATGCGGGCAGGGTCAACGTAAATTTTCGGTAAATCAGAAGCCATATTGACATGCAACGCCACTCCTTTGTCATGGAACTGCAAAGCCAGGCGATCCACTACGCTGGAAACGAGCTCGCCTGCGTCTGTCCATTCGGGAAACATGGCCATCTCTCCCGCTTCCGCTCGAGAAAGCTCCTGAAGGTCCTGCACCAGTCGTTGCAACCGCAAAACCTCATTGTTCATGGTCTGGAACGTGGAAGGCTCAGGAGTGAGGACGCCATCGGTCAGCGCTTCTAACATGGTCCGCAGGTTGGTCAGAGGCGTACGCAATTCGTGGGCAACATCACCGATGAGGTGTAGTCTTCTTTGCTCGGTCAACTCCAATTCCTCGGCCATCTGATTGAAACTGTCGGCCAACGCGCCCAATTCATCCTCGCTGATCACAGTGACCCGTCGATTGAAATGCCCGGCAGCGATCTCGCGGCTGGCTTGCATCATGGCGCGAATAGGCTGCACGATGCGTTGTGAGGTAAATAGACTAACGGCAATCGCCGCGATCAACGAGACGATGACCGCGGTGGTGGTGATTTCGTTAATCGCGCGAATGAAATTAATGCGGAGGTCTTCTGCAAGACCAGGATCGCTGCCAAGATGCGCCTCCATCCGTTCGATATGTCGTTGGATGGCTGCGGGCGTCTGAATTTGCACCGCGCCGGCAAGCACCACCACCCCCACCAATATCACAATCAAATAGGAAAGAAAGAGTTTGGCTTTGAGGCTACTGCGGAAGAATCGCAAAGGATGTTTCATCACGACATATCCTCAAAACGATATCCCACTCCGCGAACGGTGGCGATGCGTTTGCCCAGATCGCCTGCGCTATCCAGCTTTTTGCGCAGACGCCCGATATGCACATCGACCACCCGATCATCACCATAGTAGTCGTATCCCCAGACTTGTTCAATAAGTTGCTCGCGGCTGAGGACGCGACCATGATGACGGGCCAGGGCCAATAAGAGATCGAACTCAATGGGCGTCAGCTCCACATCTCGGCCATCAATCTCAACGCGGCGAGCAGCCGGGTCGATGCGCAGGTCCGCGAACACCAGGGGCGTCTCTCCTGAATTGGTTCCCGCTCGACGAAGCATCGCTTCCACGCGCGCCACCAACTCTCGAGGACTAAATGGTTTTGTCAGATAATCGTCCGCACCCATTTTCAGACCTAATATTTTGTCCATCTCCTCGGTGCGAGCGGACAACATCAACACCCAGGCATTGGATTCCTGACGAAGACGACGCAACACTTCCAGCCCATCGACTTCGGGCAGCATGATATCAAGTACGATAACATCGGGTTTGAACGCGCGTATTGATTGCAAGGCTGCATTGCCGTCGGCCGCCGTGAAAACCGTATAACCTTCCTTCTCTAGATACGCGCGTACAGTCTCACGCACCGGGGCCTCATCATCTACGACAAGCACAGTCGCTTTTTTGTTCATAGGCTTGTAGTCACCTTCATATATTGTGATGTTTTGTTCAATTTCATCATACAGCAAATGACCTTTGCAAGCAAATGTCTCGAATACGCCAATTTCACAGAATTGTCATCAAGGCTTCAATGTCCTGACATAAATAAAGGGTACACTATGAATGAATCGAATGATAGTTCGATGCTCAATTTGTTAAAACACACATTCCTTACACTCAATGGAGGTACCTATCATGATGGGATTTGGCTTCGGCTTTCCGTTCATGTTTCTTTTCTGGATTTTGATCATCGGCCTGGTGGTATGGGCCATTGTGCAGCTTGCTTCACGGAGCAACGGCAGCACGACCAATCATCAAGGCGTTGGGCGCACGTCCACGCAGGACACGGCGCTTGAGGTTTTAAAGCAACGCTATGCACGTGGTGAGATTACCAAAAGCGAATTTGATGAGATGCGTCGCGATTTAATCGCTTCTTAATCCCTTTTCATTCACTCACTCCAGCTCAGGGAGGTGACCAATGATGTATGATTTCTTCTGCAATGGCTATGGATTTGGCAATGGATTCTGGTTTATGACCGTTTTTTGGATTTTGTTGCTGGCAGTAGTCATTGGCTTGGTGGTTTGGCTGGTGATTCGTGCCAGTAAGCCGTCAGTTGCAGGTAGTAGTGCATTGCAATCAGGATCAGGCGTGAATGCTCTAGATATTTTGAAAGAGCGTTACGCCCGGGGTGAGATCACCCGCGAAGAATTCGAAAGCATGCGGAAAGACATCCTCGCGTAAATGTACGGTTACAGAAAGCATAAAAAAGGACCAGGTCGTTCATGGCCTGGTCCATCAATATATGGGGCATCTCTCGACGATTAAATTTCGATGAATTCTTCCATGATTGGCGCTGCGATCACCGGGCTGCGATTGACATACCAGCCGTACTGTTGCGCAAGCGCTTTCGCTTCGTGAGTGAGCTGTTCACGCAATGCGACCGGGGCCAACACTTCGCAATCTGGGCCCCAGCCGCGTATCCATGGCAGCATTTCTGTAGGGTCAGCGACCCGGCCCCGCCAGATCAAGCCGCCATCGCTCTGCTCTTCCAGCTTTTGCGAGGCGTGCCAGATAGTCTCTCTCACGCGCGAGGCCACGCGAGGATGGAATCGCAGGATGACTTCCACCGGTTCTGAATTGGTGTACTGAATCCCCCATGCGTCTTTCAACAATTCGGTGGGATCGAAGTCCTCAGGGATTTCGTAAGTCTCATTCAGTAATTTGATTCGTTCAATGCGTTCCAGCTTGATGGTTCGCAACGTTTTCGCAGGGCACACTGCACCGATCACGTGGGTGGTGCGCCCGGTGCCGTAAGGCTCGATGAAGTATGGGGCGAAGGTGCATTCTTGAATCAATCCTTCGCCATCGCGATGCCAAAGATGCACCTTGCGACCATCTGACCATGCTCTGGTGAGCGTTTCCAACACGTCGGTGAAACGAGGATCGGCGCGCACGGCCGCTCGATCCATGACTTCGGCCGAAAGTAACAGATGACGCGCGATCTGTGGTGCGAATTTTTCAAGGGCATGTCCTAATTTTCGTAGCGCAGAAGCCGCATGAGGATTGTGTTTATCGGTGCAGGTGGTCATTAAACGCGCGGCCAGGTGCACGGCCATGCTTTCATGAACCGTTAATCGAATATGGCTGAGATAGTGATCTCTATCAATCCCTACCCGATGCCCATCCTCCCAAATGGGAAGGTGCTTAGAAAGCTCCGCGATGTCGCGAGAGATGGTGGACCGATGCACATGGAGACGCCGGGCGATTTCCGCCCTGGTAATCCCTTGCGGATGAGATAGCAAAATATGTTCGATACGAATGAGCCGTTCCGCTTTTTTATGTTCGGACATGATAAATTATAAAAAGAAGTGCGTTTATGGTATGATTAGTTCAGTTGTTTAATGGTTTGTTCGTCACCACCAATTTCATAAATGGATTGCGAGGTCATCGAATTCGATGCATGCCGGTCGATGCAGGTTTGGCTTTGTTGAACATGGGGTTGCTCCTTGAAAGTTGGGTCGAAATGGAGTAACCTATGATGCTAAAATAGGAATAAAAAATGGGGGGATGCATCTCGCCACGCATCCCCCCACAGGTCCCCTCAAAGCCTCTCGCCCGGAATGACACCACCTGGCTTTATTATACAGCAAGTTTCTTTTCATGATTTTTCGTCAGCATATCAAACCTTTTCATTTTGGTGTATACTAGAACTATGGAACGCGCGGAAACTTACCCGCCAGAATTTTTCAATGCTGTCACCACATTGTTACAGCATGAAGGGCGCGTTTTGCCCGCAGGCTGGGATTCTATGCAATTCATGCGGGATGTGGAGCAACTGGCACATGAGCGGGGCGAGTTGCCAACCATCATCCTCCTTGAAGATGCGATGGCGCAATTGGAGATGGAGGATCCCTCGTTGGCCGAAATCTTGCGCCTTCGCTATTGGGAAGGGGAAACTTTACAGGAAGTTGGTCAAAAAGCCCACCGCTCGCCAGCTTCAGTGCATCGCGATCTGAAGACCGGTCAGGAGAAACTGACGCAGATTTTATGGACGCGTGAACAGGAAGCTCGGAAGGCGTTTCGAGATAAACAATTGCAACGACTGGAGACGCTTCATTATGATCGACTGTTTGGTATTGAAAATTCTCTGAGCTTGCTGAAAGAGGTCCTGCTCGATCCCGAAGGCCCGCACATTCTTATGGTGACAGGGATGGGGGGCATCGGGAAAACGTCAATGGCTGATTATTTGAGCCGGAATCTGATAGATGAAAGAGCGTTTGCCAATTTTGGTTGGGTGAGTCTGCGTCCTACGATTTCTTTGTGGGACGACCGACCCTTTTTTCAGCCGCTCTCTGAAACCCAGGTGCTTGAGCAGATATTTGAGCGTCTGGGAAGGCAACTACTGGGTGAAGGTGCGATTTCGGCGCCTTTTTCGTTGCAAAAGTTGTTGGAGCGCCTTGAATATCACCTCAAACAATCTCCACATTTCATCGTTGTAGACAACCTGGAGATTCTTTCCGATCTGGCGCCATTGATGTCTGAATTGAAACGTTTGGCCGGTCCCAGTCGCTTTTTAGTGACTTCTCGTGTAAGCCATTTCGTGGATCCCAACGTCTATCATTTCAAAGCGCCGCCAATGACATTGGAATCCGCAAAAGCGCTATTGCGACATGAAGGGCGGAAACGCAATATCCGCGTCTTGCAAGAGGCCGATGATGCAGTGTTGGAGGATATTTATCATCGGATCGGCGGGAATCCTTTGGCTTTGCGTTTGGTGGCTGGGCAACTACACACTCACGCCCTCAAAACCGTGCTTGATGATCTGGCGCAGGCCCGTGGTCGCAGCGTGGCTCGCTTATTTGAATATATTTACCGACGAGGTTGGGAAAATCTAGACGAAACCGCCCAGCGCGTGCTATTGGCCATGCCTTTGCTCCCACCAGAGGGGGGCGTGGCCGAGCAGATCGTCGCCATCACTGGGTTGAATGATGAGCAAGTGCATGACGCTCTTGAGGTCTTGGTGCAACTGAATCTGGTTGACCATCATCCTGGCCTGTCAGAAAGTCGCTATGCCATCCACAGCCTTACCCGTACCTTCCTACAGCAGCAAGCTGCTCGCTGGGGTTGAAGAGGTTAGTGAGTCGATGGATACCATGAACATGACAACGGCCTTCAACCCGCCAGCGACCTTTCGCGCCTATATTCTGCGTAATGCTGAATATGCCTTAACCCTGGTTTCGCGGCCATTAACCACCGAAAACCTGAAGGTTGTGTTACAGGCACTGCAGTATGTGTTGCAATTGGGCGAGGGCTGGCAGATAGCCAAGGCATTGATTACTCAGCTTGGTCCGCAAATGGATCGACTAGGCGCGTTTAGTGTCTGGCTGCCACTACTAGAACAGGCGTTGATCCAGGCGATCCGGCTGAAGGATCGCGAGTCCGAAATGGTCTTCCGCTTTTACATCGGCAGGCTATTGATGCAAATGGCGCGTTTTGAGGAAAGCCTCTTGCATCACGAGACGGGACTTGAGATCGCCGATGAACTTGAGGATACCTACTGGCGTATCCGCTTTTACAATCGCCTGGGCTTTTTATTGAGACGAAAGAGAAAGCTCGCTGAAGCTGAACAGATGGTGATGTATGCCCAATACCTCATGTCGGAACAGGACATCGATGAGCAAGGCTATGCGTGTTTGGTTTTAGGCGCAATTCGTTATGACCAACGGCGCTGGCAAGAAGCCTACCAGCATTTTCAATGCAGTCTTGAGAAATGGTATCGCGGCAGTGATGAACGTAAGGTCGCCCACGCACTAAGCAATTTGGGCCTGGCCGCCATGAAGCTGGAGCGGCTCACAGAGGGAGAAATGTATTTTCTCCGCGCTATTGAATTGTTGGAGCACCTCGGCGATCCCCACTCTTTGGGAATAGTTTGTTTAAATTTAGGCCTCTTGCTCAGCGAGGACGATCGCCCCATTGAATCCCTCCCCTATCTACGTCGAGCTGATACCCTGTTTCGCATGTCTCAAGACCGCTGGCATCTTGCCATGGTCGCTACCAATCTCGGACGCACCTACTATGAATTGGAACACTGGTCGGATGCTGTGAATGCTTTCGAGGTTAGCCTTGCCCTCTGGAGGGAGCTGGAGCAGTTGTCCAAAGAATTGAATGCCTATGTTGGACTTGCTGCCGCATTGGCGCAGGTCGGTGAGATCGACCGGTCTCGTGAACTGGTGGCAGAAGGAACTTCCAAGCTGCCCCAGCTCCCAGAGGATGATCGGGCGTTTCTGACTGACGCTTTTGAGCGTGTACTGCAGGTGGTGTCAGAGAGAGCGAAAGAAATCTAATCCGGGCGTGTTATCGCTTACGTCAGTCAAGGAAATCGCCTTCACCTTCAGCAGGGCAGGTAGGTCCACAGAGGGGGGCGGGGGTCAGTTCAGTGTTGGTCAAAATGGACAGCAAGGGGGCAAATTGGGCGGCCTGCACCATGATGGTCACGGTGAGCAGAATCGCCAGACTGAGGTGTCGGGTTGAATTGAACAGACGTTTCATTTGAAAAGACCTCCTGATGGGACTGGGGGAGTAGAAGCACAAGGTTCAAGTTGGCTACCCTGTGCATTTGGCCATTGATTGTTGCATCATAGATGCAAAAAAATACGTAAATGTTTGCTTCACAGTTATTTTTGCACACCGTTGTTGCAACTACTGCAACAAATTGGTCGAATTGACGCGATTTTGAAATTTTGCTCAATAGAATTGAAAGAATCGAAAAGTAATGAACGCGTTATAGAGTAATGGATTGATGGCCGCATGTGGGAATAGCCTCCATAGCCGCATATTTTCATGGGTTGGCGTCAGCCGCTTCAGATGCGATAAAATGATGGCATGAACCGATTATTTTCCCTCAGGCTTCTTTCCTTCCTGCTTGTTGCTGGCTTGCTTGCCGCCTGTAGCGGCGCAACGGATGAGATTCCCACAGTCGCTCCAGAGGTGATTATTACGCCTACGCGCTTTTCCTCGCCAGCCCCTCCTCCTGTGGCCCTGACAACGACGCCGACTCCACAAGAAGGTCAGGGTGGCGTTGCATCTGTTGTGACGGAGGATGCATGGGAGCGCATTCAGCAGCGAGGGGTGATGATTGTAGGAACCTCGGCCGATTATCCTCCCTTTGAGTATTACAACCAACGTTTCAAGATCGATGGTTTCGACATCGCGCTGATCCACGAAGTCGCTCGCCAGCTTGGGGTTAACGTCGAGGTCATGGATATTGCCTTTCAAGGACTGGATGACGCGCTGAGTTTAGGCCAGATCGATGTCGCCATTGCCGCCATTTCGATTACACCGGAACGAGAAGCGATCTTTGATTTCAGTCAGGTCTATTTTGTTTCTGAGGACGCCTTTGTCGCCCAGTCGCCAGAACGCATACCGCCCATTACCCAGGTGCGTGACCTGGCGACATTGCGGGTTGGAGTCCAAAAGGGTTCGGTGTTTCAAGATTGGTTGGAAGATGAATTGGTGCGGACGGGGTTGATGCCTGAAACCAATCTATTTATTTATGGCGATGTGAAAGAGGCTGTGCCCGATCTCGAAAGCGGCCGAGTGGATATATTGGTCTTGGATAAACCCGCCGCCGAATTACTGGTCCAGGAAAAGGGCCTGATACTGGTCGCTTCAGGCCTACATCGAGAATTATACGGCATTGCCATGGCGAAGGGCCAACAGCCCCTTCGCAAGCAAATCAATCAGGCGTTGAGCGATATGTTGCGTAATCACGTGGTCGATGAGTTGGCCCGTGAATATATGAGCCTGGGAGATGACGATTTGCTTCCGGTGCCAACGCCTACTCCTCTTCCACCACAGCCTCTTCCTTCGCCTACGCCACCCCAGGGCTGCTACGATGGTCTTATCTATGTAGAAGACCTGACTTACGATGATCAAAACATGACGAATCCTCCCATTCTGGCGCCGGGAGAAGCCTTTCGCAAAGGATGGCGGGTGCAAAATTCGGGCACATGCATCTGGGACAATCGTTATATATTGGACTTTGTTTACGGCAATGTCCCTGGCGCGCGCATGGGCGGCAAGCCAGTGTTGGTGCAGGGGCCGGTGCTTCCGGGGCAAACGTACGATATCTATGTAGACTTGACCGCACCAGTGAAGCCGGGCATGTATCAGAGCTTCTGGCAGATGCATGATGCGGATGGTCAGCCTTTTGGTCAGCGGATTTATGCCGGGATTCGCGTTCCTGCCCAACCTGTGCCTACCCCCAGACCTACGGCTACGCCCTCAGCCGCGGTCAACTTCTGGACCGACAAGGTATCCCTGTTGCAGGGAGAGTGCACGGTCAATCACTGGCGCACCCAGAATGTGCAGGCGGTTTATTATTATCGCGACGGCCAGGCCTGGCAGGATCATGGGGTGACGGGCGACGGCGATGTGCAGGAATGTCCCGATCAGTCCATGACATATTATTTACGAGTCGTTCAGCGTGATGGCGCGGTGGAGCAGCGAGCCATCTTTGTGGACGTGACGCCTGCTGTCAATGCGCCCTGGATCAATTATTTTGTTGCAGATCCGCCAGGACAGATCGGCGTGGGACAATGCATGACGTTGCGATGGGATGTGCTGGGCAATGTAGCCCGCGTGAAGATCTCCAGCAACGACCGCGTTCTCTGGGAGCAGGCGCCTTTCCGGGGCTCATTGCAAGATTGTCCGGGCAACGAAGGCACATACCAATACCTGCTCGAGGCCGAGGGGCCAGGCGGCGTTAGTCGAGCCACGCATCTGACGGTGGTCAGCGCACAGGCTGTGGTCACCCCAACCCCGCCAGATGCTGCTCTGCCCATCATCTACGCTTTTGTGGTGGAGCCCACAAATATCGCAGCAGGGATGTGTGTGACGATTGGTTGGCAGATAGGAGGCAACGCCACCAATGTGCAAATTGTTCGCAATGGTCAGATGATCTTGGATGGCGTTCAGCTCGTGGGCATGCAACAAGATTGCCTGACCGACCCGGGCACTTATCGCTACGAGTTGCGGGCCAGCAATGCTCACAACCAACAAGCGACTGCAACGGTCGTCATCCAGGTGGATTGACGGAGCCGTCCCAGTGAAATCCTTGTGTGGAATACACCCCGCGACTGAGGCCCCCCTCTGCCCGCGGGGTGTCGCGTCGCAGAGAGGCTACGCGCTCGAGATGGCGGCAATTAGCTCACGATTAAAATCAGGGATGTCGGCTACCACGCGCCCCCACACCAGGTTGCCATCCCGAAAAGCGGGGAGGTCCACCCAGGTGGCGCCCGCATTTTCCAGATCATCTTTAATGCCCAGAGATCCCGTAGCGCGATGCCCGGCAACGATCTTCGCCGAGATGCCCACCAATCCGCCGTGGCATATCATGCCAATGATGCCGCCGCGATCGTAAACACCTTTCACGAGACGCTTCACGCCTTCATAACGACGAATTTTGTCAGGCGCCCAGCCGCCAGGAACGACCACAGCGTCAAACTCCTGGGGATGAACATCCTCTTCTCCGACATCCGCTCGGGCCTTCAAACAACCATGTTTGCTCGAGTACACATCTCCAGCGCGGATGCCCACCGTGATCACCTCGGCGCCCTCCTCTTGCAGACGCATGTAGGGCACCCAGAATTCCAAATCTTCAAAACCCGGACCCACCAGAAAGGCTATCCGTTTTCCTTGTAGCGTCATTGTGAACCTCCGAATCTATGAAGTGATGGCGTGTTTTGGATTTCGCAAGCTGCGATGCTCCAGATCATACAGGCCGTAGGCGGCAGCCAATACTTCAATGGGATGGCGACTCGCCTGGCCCGTGCCATGTTCGATTTGCCAACGACATGTTTCTGAATCGCAAGCATTGAACTCGGTATGGTGATGCGTCTCTTCTTCAAGAATAAATGTGAAAAGCTCCTCGCCCACCTTCATGGCTATGTCGTACTTCTCTTTTTTGTACCCATAGGTGCCAGCGATACCACAACAACGTGCGCCACTTTCGTGAATGGTTACGCCAGGGATGCGTCGCAGGATATCGACCGAAGGCCTGCCCACGCGATGCGCCCGGTATTGGCAGGGTTGATGATAGGGAATGGTGAGAGAAAGGTCGATAAAGTCTTGAGGCAACTCCTCTTCATGTTCCCGTATCCACTCGAAAATGTCCCAGACAGCGCCTGTCAGGGTTCGCGAGATCACCTCATGGCGGTCCAAAAGGTGCGGCGCCTCTTCTTTCAAGGTCAACGTGCAACTCGTGCTGGTGCCCACGATATCGTAACCATCCTGAGCGTAGGGCCCTAGCTTTTCAAGGTTCTGGTCATAAAGCTTTTCCGCGGCCCTGAACTCACCATTGCTGAGCATGGGCAGCCCGCAGCAGCGTTGTGGAGGGACGATGACTTCGTACCCCATGTGTTCCAGGACGGCCACCGCGGCCATGCCGATAAATGGCTCGTAATACATGGTGGCGCATCCATGGAAATAGACCACCTTTTTGTGTGATCGCTTGCGATGGGGATAGTGCTGCTCCCACCAGTCCAGAAAGGTGCCTGTAGTGCTCCAGGTTGGCAGGGGAGCTTCTCGGGCAATGCCGAAAATGGCGCTTGCCGCCAAGCGGCTGACAGGGTGATGCAGTGCGAAATTCGCCAATCGGGGCGCATAGCTGCCGATCTTCCCCATAAGCTCATTTCGTCCCAACAGCCGATTGCGCAATGGCATCCCTTGTTCTGCCACCAACGCGGCCCGGGCCTTCGCGTTCATTTCCATGATTGACACATCGTTGGGACAAATTTCATTGCACACCCGGCACCCAGAGCAATAATCCACCGAACGATCGGGCGAGGGTTGATGCGGCATGCGAAAGCGTTGCGCCTGAGGTCCCGCATATTTGGGGCCTGGAAAGCGATCCGTGACCTGCGCAACCGGACAATGCGCCACACAGATATTGCATTTGATGCACTGATCCAGGGTGAATTCTGGAGGAATCCAGTCGAAAGTCGACATAAGAAATTAGCGTGAAGAGAAAAGATGGTCGATGGAGGCTTTGGCGGTGGCGATAGCAATGCCTTCCAAACTGCGCTCCGCGATGCCATCGCTATCGGTGAGTAGGTTGCCAGCTGCGTAAAGATTGCGGTAGAGAACGCGCCCCTCATCGTCAATGGGATGAAAGCCAGCATCGACGCGGATGCCGCCGCGAAAAACTGGATGGCCTTCTGGGGCTAAGAAGGTGGGGCGAAACCATTGACTGCGGTTTTGGGGAATGGCTAACGGCAAATCAAAGATGCTCTCCCAAACGCGTCCGGAGTGATCGCTATGAAAACCCCCTCCTAAAATGCCGCCAGTAGCCAGCAAAAAGGCGCTGGCCCGATGTTTGACAGCGCGGGCGCTGGCTTGGGACCAAACCCATGTCACCATGTCATTGTGAGTTTGGAAGCCGGACACGGTCATGCCCAGGTCGACCTGCCCTTGCAGATCATGTTCAAAATGACGACGTAGAGCTTGCGCAAGCCGCATGCCGGGAACACTGGGAGGCAGCGTGGGAATCTCGAAAATAGGGGCGCCGAGTTCGGCTTCGAGCAGTTGAAACACCTCTGGATGCCGTTCGAGGCCCAAGACCGCGGGCAAACCCACCCGTTCTCCCGGCCTCAGCAGCGGTTTCAGGGCGGCAGCCAATCGTTGAGCCACCACGCGATCGTCCAACGCTTGAGCCAACTGCACCACGTTGACATCGCTGCGATCGGTGAGGATGTCTGGGGAAAGCCATGCAGCCCGGGCGTGGTGACCGAGTTTTGAGAGGTTTTCCGCAATCACCGTGGGATAAAAATCTCGCATGGAGTGGAAGCCTACGATAAGATACGGTTCAGAACGGCGCATGTCTCCAGCCGCCTGAGCTTGGGGCGCGAGCAATACCGGCCGTGGCGCACCGACCGGTGATGGGAGAAAAAGGTTTTCTTCTGCCCTCATGGCGCCCTGATAGGGCAATTCGGAGCGGGCGACCACTTGCTGGAAAGCTGTCAATCCCGCGCGCAGCGCGGATGGCTCAACCAGCCTGTAAGGATGGTGGGGCCGATGCGTGAACAATCGCTCCATGGCTTCGAATGGGCGCTTTACGGGCTGTGGGTCTCCGGGAAGATACCCCAACACCTCGATCGTTCCCGGCGTCCAGTGCAGCGCACCGTGACCTGTGGCAATAATACGGGTGCGCAAGCCTTTTTGGCCAGCGAGGATGCCGGCCCATAAGCCCGTCAGACCTGCGCCAATGATCAAAAGATCAATCATGAGGCTCCTCCCGAGCGTCGTTGGGCCTGACATCGGCGCGATAAAAATCGGTCATCGGGCTTTTGAGCTCGGCATCGGGCAAATGGTCTGCGTTCAAAATGCTTAGATAGATCAGGCGATCCAGTTGTTCTTGCTTGAGTTGCTGGCCCCAGACGATGGGAACCACGCCTTTCCATCGTTCTTGGAGAAAATCGCGCATTAACAGGTTTGGGTTAAAGAGATCGACAGGGTTTTTCGTTGATGAGGCGTGTTCAATCTGCGGCTTGTCTATGCGGGGGCGTAAGGAGCGCATTTTTGCGGCTGCGTGGGGGGAGTGCAACCCCGCGACCTGCCAGGGAACGGGACCATCGGGCGCAGGTATCGTCTGATCATGGCGCAATTCGTGGATAATGCCAACCGCCCGATAGGTGCAAAAGCCTCCCTGACAGGGGCCCATGCCCAGCCGTACATCCCTCCTGAGGTCATCAAGGGTGGTGGTTGGATTGTGTTGGATGGCCTGTATCAACATGTCCCGCGTGACGAGCTCGCATTCGCAAATGAGTTGTCCTTGCAAATGGTCGACTTCTATCTCTTGTAGTCGGTGGCCCAGCCAGTGGGAGCCATGGGCTGCGCCTGGAACGGTGGTATGGGCGGTGGCGCAGGGGGATCGTTCTCCCAGGTAAGAGGCGGCCAGGTCCACAGCCTTTTCCGCCATCAGCCGGAAGGTGGTCAGCTTGCCGCCGGTAATGGTGATGAACCCGCTGACGCCATCACGCTTGGCGTGGTCCAGCAGTGTAAATTTACGGCTGATATCGCGATCGTCCGTGACCGCGGATTCTCGGTAA
>WFTO01000004.1 GCA_015485435.1 Anaerolineae bacterium
CCCGTGGACTTTGCCTACGCCATTCATCCGGAATTGGGACATCAATGCAGTGCAGCGGAGGTTAACGGCCGTCCTGCACCTCTGGACACAGAGCTTCAATCAGGCGATTTGGTGCGCATCCTTACCAGCGCCACCCGCATCGGCCCCTCCTTAACCTGGTTAGATTTTGTGAAATCGCCCAAAGCAAAACGCGAAATACGAAAATGGCACACCAAACGATCGGCCAACGAAGCCCGAAAACATGGACAGAAACTTCTAGATGATCATCTACGGAAACTTGGCGTGACCCTTTCGGCAAAAGATGTGCAGATGGATCTATCCTCCATCGCTCAAAAAATGAACTATGCCTCTCTGGATGATCTCTATGTGGCCATCGGCGTAGGCCGCCGCCCCATCGAATCCGTAGTCGATCAATATCTTCGATTCCAACGAAGAGGCCCCCATCCCTTACGCCCCAGCGCCACGATACTCTCACTGGGCTTTGCCAATCTACCCCATAAATTAGCCAGGTGCTGCAATCCCCGTCCTCCAGACCAGATTGTCGGCTACATCACCAAGGACAACCATGTCTCCATCCATCGTGCAGATTGCAAAAACCTCCAACGATTACATCCAATTTTTGCCGCTGAGTGGAACACCTCGTTGGATCACCAAATCACACAAATCGATATTGAAGCTGTAGATAGGCTTGGCTTGATTCGAGATGTCAGTTCGCTGATCGCAGAAATGGGACTATCCATGTTTAGTTTCCATGCCGATCGGATATCAGATGGCTCAGCCAGAATCCAAATGGTCTTCGAATCCATCTCACTAGAAACCTATGCCGCCATCAAAGAGGCCCTGAGCGCCATACCCGATGTCCGCAATGTGCGCGCAGCAGAATTAACCATGCCATCAAAACTTGCGCGTGGGGCAATTGTAGAGCGGCTATTCCTGAACCCTTATACATTACATCCAGCCACCGGAAAAAACTTTGTAGGACGAACCCAAGAGCTGCAGGATCTGGTGAACAAGCTCCGGGGCATTCGTCCTGGCCAGGCTGTATTGGTGTGGGGACCAAGACGTATCGGAAAAACATCTTTGCTCTTGCAATTTCAGCGTAACATTCTTAGTCATGCAGATTACGCCATTGCCTTTTTAAGCCTTCATCAAATCAGCGGACAAAGCATGACCTCCTTCCTCTTTGAAATCCTGAAAGCAATCGCAGCTCGAAGTCATCCAGATGGTTTATATGCGCCACGCTATCATCGCATGAAACGCGATCCGTTGGGTTACTTCAACAACTTCATCCAAAAACGACTGCCACAATCCCCCAGGCATATTGTCCTCATCTTTGATGAGTTTCAACGAATCGCAGACATCCGCGAGGATAAAATCACCCTCCAGGACATCAATCATTATTTCCGCAGCTTGATCCAGCAAAACGTCGCCCTCACGATTATTTTCAGTGGTGGCGGCATCCTCTCAGACCTGCAGAAAAAAGCTGACACAGTCTCCTTGCTCGAAGTGGCGGAATACCTGCCCATCAAGCGTCTAAACGAGAATGACGCACGCGAACTCATCACAGAGCCAGCCATTCGAGTAAGCTATGACGACACAGTCGTCGACCGACTTGTCAAACTTACTGCAGGCCATCCATATTTCCTGCAACTGATTTGCAGCGATCTATACGATTACGCCATCGAACACCGCCTCACCAGGATAAACCTTTCGCACCTTGATTCCTTTTTGGGTTTGCTGTGGATGAAACAAGCCGAACACTATTTCAGCCACCTCTGGGGAGATGGAGTCATTTCAGACCCCAAACAAATAGAACGCTATAAATTCGTCCTTCTTTCCTTGGGGCTCTATGCCGAGCCTGGAGAATGGATTCCCTATGATACATTGTTACATTCAGGCATAACGCAGTTCCTGACCGAAAAGCAACTATGGAGCATTTTACAAGGACTGAGACACCTCGATAGCCTGGATTTTCGTCATGATGACGAAATAAGGATGAGCATAGAATTTGCTCACCGTTGGATAAAACATAATTACAGCACAACAACCCTACGACGAGGTTTACAGATATGAGTGAATTCTTTTCACGAGAACCGGCGTTCAATCAAAAGGAATTTATTGGCAGGAATGCAACATTGCAGTGGTTATTACGTCGAGTGCTAGGCGGCACTCCCCAAGACATCAACCTCCTTGGCGAACCACGTATTGGAAAAACATCAATCCTTTATCAAATCCCAATAAGACTTGCAAGCCTTTCCCCCCTGCATCGATCTATGGCCATATTATTATCTCCCGCCGAATGGATTCAATCCACGCCAAACATTTTTTGGGAAACGTTATATCGCAAGCTACAAAGGAAAATCAAACAAGACAATACCGCCTCCAGCCTTTCTCCACAAGCGGAACCTTATGATTTTTTCCAGGCGCTTATCGACCTTTTAAACGTTGCTATCAACAAACAAAACTATGATCGTATCCTCATCCTGATCGATGACTTTGATCTCTTAGCCCCACATTTAACACCTGATGATTTCAACTGGCTACGCTCTCTAACTCAACATTCATTACTTCTCAATCATATCGCATTCATTATCGCCAGTTTAGATTCTCTACAAAAACTCTCAAAAAATCTGCAGGAGATTTCGCCATTTCATAATGTCTTCGCCCAACACCGAGTTGGCCTATTCTCATCTTCCGAAGCAACGTTATTGGTTCAAAAAGCTATCGAGTCAGCCAATCGGGACCTACCCGACTCATCCATCACCATCAACCAAGAGGCGTTCCAATTTCTCATTGCAGAGGCAGGAAAACATCCCGCATTACTTCGCATCATTACCGACTACTATGCACTTCACACCTATCAACGTCAACACATCCATTTGGATGCAATCCGTGCAGACTTTCGCTATGATGAACAAGTTCTTTGGTTATTCGATACACTGTTCCATCGCCGCACCCCAGAAGAACAAGAAGCGCTAATCAAACTAGCCCATGGACAACCCTTTGCAAATGAAATTGTTCTCAACCACCTTGCATATCATTTTGGTCTGATAGAGCGTAGCAACGATGGCTATAAAATTTTCAGCGAAGCGTTTCAAGACTGGCTTCGACATTATACGCCACCATCCAGACAGCCATCCAGCCCCGTAAAACAGCGTATCCAACACACCCCGCCAACATTGCGTTATTTTCCTACCCTGAAACAAGTTACGATAGGTGATGGCGAACCCATCCAGTTGACTCGCGTAGAAAATCGCCTGATGTCTTTTTTCATTGACCATGTGAATCAAGTATGCAGCCAAAAAACTATCTTAGATCATGTTTGGGGAAGCAATCGAAACAAATCCGTTGTTGAAAAAACCATCAATCGGCTACGCAGTAAAATTGAACAAGATCCTTCTCGTCCGCAATATCTTGTCTCTGTTTGGGGGCAGGGTTATATGCTAAAACATGCGGTAAAAGAACCATAAGCCTCTCGCCCCCACCTGCAACCGAAACCCGGGATGTTTCCTGGGTTTCTTTTTGTTTCCTAAGCAATGATCCACGTCTGATAGCGCAGTCCCCAGGCGCAAAGACAACGTTTTGACTACGAAACCCCTACGAACTTTTCATGAATCGCGTAAACCCCTTGACAGAAGTATAAATTTTCGCTAAGATAACGACAAAAATACGACATAATTACGACAATACTCTTTCTTGCCCCCTCCTTTCCTCTCTCTACCAAGGAGGCCGCAACGTGTCTTCTCTTATGTTTGATGTCCTCTATCGGGACCCGCCGCTGGCATTAGCCACCATGATCATTGTTGCACTCCTCATTTACATTGAGATCATGCACCTGCGACTCCTCTTCATAACAAAAACGTTGGAGATCGCCATCAATTCAATGCGACAGGAAAGCCAGCGTGGAGGGTTGGGGTGTGCAGGAATCACACTTATTACCGTCATCGTCTCAATGCTCCTCATTTTTGCTTTGATGATCAATACCTGGTAGATGCACAACCATTAACACTTTTCATCAATTCCTCTGTTTCGCGTTCTTTTTATGATCTAACGCATAGCGTCCAGGAACATTGAAGGTGTAAACTAATTTGTTATTGCTGAATCTTTTATACGTCTTGTTGTTTGCTATTTGAACACCTGATTCAGGAGTGTGACTTATGGACGCCCTTTTTCTGGCGCGATTGCAGTTTGCAATTGTCACGACTTATCATTGGTTTTTTGTACCGCTTACATTGGGGATGACAATTCTGCTCGCAATCATGGAAACGAAATATGTCCGATCCGGCAATGTCATGTACAAAAGGATGACGAAGTTTTTCGGCACGTTGTTCCTGATCAACTTTGCCA
>WFTO01000005.1 GCA_015485435.1 Anaerolineae bacterium
GCGGGATCTTGGGGGTCGCCGATGAGGACGATCTCTCGCGAGGGGCGCAGGAACAGGTCCAAAGCGCACAGTAGATGACCAAATCCTGCGGGCTGGGCGGGCAACAAATGACGCACGAAACGAAAGATCACTTCGGCGCGTTTTTCCAGGTCGGGGCGTTGGCGCAATCGGGCCAGGCGCAGGGCAGCGGAGACGTAGGCGCTGTTGCCAGCTGGCTCAGCTTGATCTTGAAAATCCTTTCGACGCACAATCAGGGATTCATGATCGTCTGCGGTTTGAAAAGCTGCGCCCTGTGCATGATCCCAAAAATGCGTATGAATGATTTCAAGCAACTGCTCTGCTTCGAGTAACCAACGGGGCTCAAACGTCGCCTGGTAGAGGGCGATCAATCCTTCAGCCACATCGGCGTAATCTTCGAGGTAGGCATGAAGCTTCGCCTGACCATCTTTCCAAGATCGAAATAGCCGGCCGTTGGCGTCGCGCATGGCTTCGAGGAGGAAGCATGCATTTCGTTGCGCGGCTTCGAGATAATCGGACCGATCAAGGGCGATGCCCGCTTCTGCGAAGGCTCGCATCATCAATCCGTTCCATGCGGCCAGGATTTTTTCATCACGAGCGGGTTTCACTCGCTTCTCACGGGCCTCGAAGAGTCGTTGCCGGGCGAATTGCAGCATGTCATCGAAATATTGCAGGTGGTCAGGACGGGCATGGGGACGTTGGGCCAAGTCTTCAAGATCTTCGGCAACATGCAATACATTTTTGCCTTCGAAATTGCCTCTTTCGGTGACGCCATAATAACGACAGATGAGCTCTCCCTCGGCTTCTCCCAAGATCGCTTTGATTTCAGCGGGGGTCCATACGAAGAATCGTCCTTCTTCGCCCTCGCTGTCGGCATCTTGGGTGCTGTAGAACCCTCCTAAGGGGTGGGTCATCTCGCGCAGGACGTAATCGAGGGTCTCTTCAACAATGCGACGATAAAACGGCTTTTTGGTGATCTGCCAGGCGTAAAGGTAAACGCGGGCCAAAAGGGCGTTATCATAGAGCATCTTTTCGAAATGGGGGATCAACCAACGTTCATCGGTGCTGTAACGATGGAAGCCGCCGCCAAGTTGGTCGTAAATGCCGCCATGAGCCATTTTTCGCAGGGTGAATTCCACCATGGCCAGGGGCGCAGGATCGCCAGTGCGTTGATGCTGTCGCAAAAGGAATTCCAGGACCATTGCATGGGGAAATTTGGGACGAGAGCCAAATCCTCCTTCATAGGGATCGTAAAGCTGGACCAGAGCGTCATAGGCGGCATCGAGCAGGGCTGGAGTGAATTCGCCAGGCTGTGGTTTCAGGGTGGTGGCATAGGCCAGTCGTTGACGCATGGAGGCGGCAGTTCTTTGCACCTGGGGTTTATCCTCCTCCCAGGCGCGGATCACCGTCTGCAAGACGCGTCGAAAAGAGGGCAGATGATATCGTTCTTCGGGTGGGAAATAGGTGCCTCCATAAAAGGGTTCACCATCGGGGGTGAGAAACATGGACATGGGCCAACCACCATGTCCGCTCATGGCCATGAGCGCGTCCATATAGATGGCGTCGATATCGGGTCGCTCCTCTCGATCGACCTTGATGGCTATGAAATGATCGTTGATGATGGATGCGATCTCCGGGTCTTCGAAAGATTCATGGGCCATGACATGGCACCAATGACAAGCCGCATAGCCTATGCTGAGGAAAATGGGTTTTTGTTCTTGCTTGGCCCGGGCCAATGCCTCGGGCCCCCATTCCCACCAATCCACAGGGTGATGGGCATGCTGAAGCAAGTATGGAGATGTTGCATGGATCAGTCGATTGGGCATCAGTCGTATTCTCAATCCGAATTATGCAGCCCGTTGGGCCAACATTCGAATTGCTCCTTGTAGTGTGTTGGGAAAATCCTTAGTGGATGTTTAACGATGAACGCCGGTGCTTAGTCCAAACGTGGGCGTTCACCCACAACATCGAACGTAGCAATGTCTGCCAGAGGACCAGGGATGACCATTTTTACCTGGACCTCCTGGCCGGGAGAGATGGGTGCAGAGAGGCGCTTGCGCTCAGTTTTCGCAAAGATGAGATTACCCTGTTCGTCATAGAGCAGAACCGCCAGGAAAATGTATTTTTGAACTTTTTTGCCCGCGTTTCGCATGGTTGCTTTGATGACCACATCGCCTTTGTCGTTCACCTGAGCAGTGCCACGCTGATAACCCCATGCGGGATAGGGCTCCTTTTTGGCCTCTTTGGCATCTATCAATTGAATCTTGACGCTGGCAACTCGTTTGGGATTCACAGAGGATTTGGGTGGAGAGAGATAAAGATAAGTGGTTTTTCCCTGGCCCAAAATTTGTTGCAGCATCCGCCAAGATTCTGCGGCCAAGAATTTTCCATCTTTATCATAAAACAGAATGGAAGCGGTTAAACGCGTAACATTTCGGGATCGGAAATTGCGGATGGGCGCGGAAACCTGCAATCGACCGCGCCGATCCACATAAAACTTGACCACGCCCACCTCAATCCCCGCCAGCGGATCGTCGTCCTGGGTCTTCTCATCGGGCGGTGTATCGCCCCGCAAAACGATCGTATCCAGCAGGAGTTTATAGTCAGGCGCGTAATAATCCCAATCCTGAGGAGGCGCGCTGAAGAGCATGGTGATCAACAAATTACGATCGCTCATGACTCGGATCTCCGTGCGATAAATACCATCATCATCGGTGGGCACTTCGAACTGAATCAATCGCAGGTGCGGTTGATTGGTAATCTTCTGCAGCTCCAAATAGCCATCTGCTTCTGAAACAGAACCCACCATCGCCTCAAGCGCGGCATCCATTTCCTCGGGCGTGGGATAATGATCCAACTCCTGAACGCTGACGCCAAATTGGGCCAATCCAGCAAGGTCTTGCAAGATGACGCCATCATAGTCCTCTTCCAAAATCCCCCAATACATGGGTACCGTCACCGTAAACAAGCCGCCAGCATGAATATACGCCATGCCTGTGACCTCGCTTGGATCTGGCTGCAGCACCTGATAACTCTGCTGAAGTATGGGCCAGATGGGCTCTGTCTGTGCCCACGCTTCTTCTGGGGTCATGAGATTCAAGCCCAGCAGCACATTATTCGCGATCCAGGCATCGGTGCGCATATGTTGCAACGGCTGATCATCGAAGAAGCGCCCAATGGCTTCTAACCGCAAATGACCATCTTGCCCGATTTCATTCTGGATAATCTCCAGACTTTCGGGATCGTTCAGTCGGGCCCGCGCTAACGCCCTCTCCGCCTCAGATAGCAAGAACTCCTGGGCATCGGTTTCTCGGGGCAACGGGAAATAGAAGGCTGTAAGGCTGATATATGGATTTGTATCGTCCTGAAAACGGATTCCACCCCCCACTTCAAAAGCCCGCCATTTCTCAGGCACTTCGATTTGAAATACCTTTTTCGGTGCGATATACGACTTTAATGGCACCATCAAAATCTCCGGCAGAGGCGTTGCTGTTGGGGTGGGCGTGATGGTCGGCATTGGCGTCGATGTCGCTGTTGGAATTGGCGTGGGCGTTGGAGAAAAACGACCGCAGCCAGCCATCGACATGACTAGCGCCCAAAACATCCACAATAGAATTGGGAATTTTCGCATGATTGATTGGGAAGACATCCAGAAGCGTCACGAGAAAACAAAGGTGAGATGTTTGAGGGGTTTCACCCCTGATTCACCGAAAATTGATTATAACGTGCATTCAGTAGGGCTACAAACCGATTGCATGCATACCATCCCCAAAAGCGCGAAGGGTGTATTCCCATTTCAGGACAACTTCTCAAAAGCTCCGCCCGAAGCTGACCCCGGAGCGGAGGTAGCGGCTTGGCGCAACAAATGCAAAACAACAGAAATTGCAGTTTTGCCACAATCTTGAAACGTACCCTGTGCGAAGCCATCAAATAGGAAGATTACCTACAAAGCCACCGTTATCCTCTTCATTCAACACCTCACAAAACAATCCAAAACAGGCTATCTCAATATTTTGTGATATTTATCTCATTTTTCACTTGACATTTCATCCTAAATTGCTTATACTATTTTAGAAGCATTAAAGCCTCTCGTCACAAATATATATCGGGGGATGCGTTGAAATCCAGCCAAAGATGGTTGCCTCAAGCTGGATGGAGCTAATGGCAAAACCGGCCCCCAATAAGCTGTGACTCTCTCGCACGGGTCATAGATCGCTGGTTTTGCATGCAACATCATTGTTTTATGTTGCCAATCAACGCATCTCGCCACACTCTCGCCACATGGTTGCAAAGTCAGTCTATGACTCGCAGCATCATGTTGTTATGGATCTGGTATTTGCTTGCAACCACGCTTGGGCAATGTGAATACATGTTCCCGGCGTACGGCCGCGCTACCAATATGATTCTCGCCCACTGACACGCCCGCCGCCTATTTTAGCGCGCTGTCGACGCTACAGCCACAAGATTGCAAGCAAATCCAGCATCCATAATAGCACCAACTGCAGGAAGAAGAGCCTCTCGCACCTTGCCTCTCGTCTCGTCGCGGTTATGGTCCCAATGGTTTCCCTATCAACAAACTAAAATCTCGCGTCTCTTTTCGCGCGTCCTAAACTGGGTCGGCGATTGTTAGAAACAGTACTTCCCACACATAATGGAGAGAAAAAAATGAAGCGCACGTTCGGTTACATCCTTTTGGTGGCAGCGTTTATTGCCGGATTGCTGATCGCCTTAAGCGGTGATGCTGTGTATGTCGCCTTTGCGGGTGATGGCGGTACGACTCCGCAGCTACTCCAGGTTCCAGCGGACGCCGAGAGAACCTCGATGCACCCCGTTGGCACCCCGACGGTTGATGGCCTTTTTAGCGGGGACGAAAACAATTATTTCCTCTTGGGCGCCGCTGATAATGGACGAGGGACCTTGTATTTCAATCGTGTGGGAAATACCCTTTATTTGCTCATGCGCGTCGATCCATCTGTCAATGACAATGTGTTCGGCAAACCGGGGGATGATGACGATTATGTCACCAAATATTGGTCTCAAGAAAAAAAGAAACACACCTTTAAAGACCTGTTAAAATCCGACCATATCGAATTAACCGCACAATGCGGCAACCAGAGCTGGTCATGGAAACAAGATTATCTCTATTATGATGATGGAGATAATGATCCCAAAAATAACGATAATCCAAACCTTGCATATTGGAAATCTGATGAAAAGGGAAACGATGGTGGTGGGACCGCTCCCCCGAATTACATTGCTGCAAGCTCTTTAATGTGGAATTTGAACTGGAATATTCAAAACGGCGGTTGGGATATTACGCTGAACGGGACGCGCGGCACGGGGAAAAAAGCAACTGATGAATATAAGTCACCCTTTGTCGTAGATGAACATGGAAATGAAATCGCGCCCGATTATGCTGGTTTCTACGAGAATGGAAATGAGCAATGGGAATGGGCGATGATCTATGAAATGAGCTTCGATATAAGTGCTTGTGGTGGCAACCCCATCCTGGTCGGCGTCACCTCAGCTCACAACTCTCCCTCTAAAGATGATGAGGAAGACGTCGAGGTCACACCTACGCCAATTCCTTCAGGTACGCCGCAGGTCACGCCCACGCCCGAAGAAACCGA
>WFTO01000006.1 GCA_015485435.1 Anaerolineae bacterium
ATCTTGAAAAACGCTCCTTGCAAAGAAAGGCCGGTTGGGTGCTGTTATGGGGCCTGGGCGTTGGCGCCGTTATCTCCGGCGACTACTTTGGCTGGAACTTCGGGCTGGCCGCAGGCGGATTCTGGGGCCTTGCCATTGCCACAGTCGCCATGGCAATCATGTATATCACCATGATGTTCAGCCTGGCCGAACTTTCCACAGCTCTCCCCCATGCAGGCGGCCCTTATTCATTCGCTCGCCAAACCATGGGCCCCTGGGGCGGTTATCTCACCGGCCTAGCTGTGGTCATCGAATACGTGATTACCCCAGCAGTCATTGTTGTGGGTATCGGCGGTTATCTCCACGCCATCTGGCCCTCGGTGCCCCTGTGGGTCTGGTGGGTGGTTGCCTACGCCATCTTCGTAGGAATCAACATCTGGGGCGTGGAATTAACCTTGAAGGTCTCCCTGGCGGTCACCATCGTCGCCACCCTGGTGCTCTTCATTTTCTATATTGCCGCACCCCTTTCCGGCGCATGGAGTTGGGACAAACTCTTCAACATTGAACCCGCACCAGGCCATTCCGCCACGGGGCTACCTTTTGGCTGGTTCGGAGTCTTTGCCGCCCTCCCCTTCGCCATCTGGTTCTATCTTGCCATCGAAGAGCTGCCCCTGGCCGCAGAGGAAGCGGAAGATGTGAGCCGGGACATGCCTAAGGCCATGATCTTGGGCATCGCAGCCCTGGTGCTGCTCTCCTTCCTCACCCTCATTTTCAACTCGGGCGTAGGCGGCGGCGCCAAAGCCATTGGCGTGTCGGATGCGCCTCTGGCCGAAGGCTTCCAGGCCGTGTTTGGCATCGGCGCCACCTCGGCCATCCTGACCTTGATTGGTCTGACGGGCCTGATCGCCAGCTTCCATTCCATCATCTACGCTTATGCCCGCCAGATCTTTGCGCTCTCCCGAGCAGGCTACTTCCCTCGCTTCTGGTCGCTGACCCTGGAGGAACGGCATACCCCTTATGTCGCCCTCATTGGCGGCGCCATCTTTGGCCTGATCATCGCCTTTATCCTCGATAAATATGGTTCAGGTATTTTGGGCGCGGCCCTGTTGAATATGGCCGTGTTCGGTGCGGTGATCTCATACGTACTGATGATGGTCAGCTACATCATTTTCAAGCGCCGCACAGATGTGGAACGGCCTTATGAGAGCCCTGGCGGCACGCTCTTCGCCTGGATTTCCTTGATCCTTGCCGCCCTGGCTGCCGTCTCCACCCTGGCCAATCCCGACTACCGACCAGGCGTCTATGGCGTGGCGGTCTTCTACATCCTGGGCATCATTTACTTCTGGGTGTATGGCCGGCATCAGCTGGTAGCCGACGCGCCCGAAGAAGAGTTCGCCCTCATCGAAGCTGCGGAGAAAGAGCTGGCATAACTTCTTTCGAGTCCCAAGCGACGCATCCGCCACCCTCATTGTCCCTGTTCGGCAACGTGGTGGATGCGTCCGCCTTGGCCCTCCGCTCCACCACGACTCGAGATGTGCAAAGATGTGAAAAAAGGAGTAAAATAAAAGCCAGTATTTCTCCCGGCTACATTCATCGTAGTGATCATTCATCAAAAAAGGAGCTTCCATATGGCATCTGTACAAATGATCGCATTGGGCATGATTGAGACCCGCGGCCTGGTGGGTGCAATCGAGGCCGCCGACGCCATGGTCAAGGCCGCTAACGTCAAGTTGATAGGCAAGGAATACATCGGCGCAGGGTATGTCACCGTGATGGTGCGTGGCGATGTGGGTGCGGTGAAAGCTGCCACAGATGCGGGCGCAGCGGCCGCGCAGCGCGTGGGTGAACTGATCAGCGTCCATGTGATTCCTCGCCCTCATGGCGACGTCGAGGATATTCTTCCCCAGGTATCGGAGTAATTCACCCCACCAAGTCCTTTGTCATATCAAGGAACACCATCCGGCGCTGAAAGCCCCGCAATGATAAGCACTCGAGCAATGAGGACACCACCCCAGTGAGCGCTTCGCCTCGGGAGATGATCAGCGTCGGCATCGATGTCGGCACCACCACGACGCAGATCGTCTTTTCACACCTCAGCATTCAAGACACGGCAAGAGCCGGACAGGCTCCCCGCATCCGCATTCAGGCTCGCGAGATCCTCTATCAGAGCCCCATCCACTTCACGCCCCTCATTTCGGAGCAAGAAGTTGATGTCGAAAAACTATCGGAGCTTGTGCGGATGGAGTACATTCGGGCGGGCATTTCCCCCGGACAAATCGAGACCGGCGCCGTCATCATCACAGGCGAAACGGCCCGTGCCCAAAACGCTGACGCCATTCTCCACGCCTTGGCTGACCTGGCGGGCGACTTCGTGGTCACCGTAGCGGGCCCCAATGTCGAAGCGCAAATCGCGGCCCGAGGATCCGGTGCAGCAGCTTATTCAGCCGAATACTACACCCAAGTCGTCAACGTCGACGTAGGAGGTGGCACCGCCAATGCAGCTATCTTCCGCATTGGTGAGCATATCTCCTCATCAGCCATGGCGGTTGGCGGCAGACAAATCGAGATCGAGCGGGCCTCGGGCCTGGTGCGACGCATCCCCCCGCCCGGAAAGAGGATCATCCAGGCATTGAACTTGCCGTTGCGAGAGGGATCCCCTGCTGACATGGCAGCCCTGCAGCGCTTCTGTGATGTGATGGCCGATCTCATTGTCGATCTGGCCACAGGTCAGGTCAGCGAATTGGGTAAACACCTGCAACTTACCCCGCCATTACGAGAGGCAGAAAACACCAGAGTCTACTTCTTCTCTGGTGGCGTAGCAACCTATTTTTACGATCCCATTGAGATCACCTCGCTGGCGGACGTCATCATCCATGAGGATGTCGGGCCATTGCTGGCGCAATCCATGCGTCTGAACAAACGTCTTCAGGCCCTGAACGTGCAACGCCCGAAGCAAACCCTTCGAGCCACGGTCCTCGGCGCCGCCAGCCAGACCGTCACACTAAGCGGCAGCACCATTTGGGCTGAACGGGTGATCCTTCCGCTGCGTAACCTCCCGGTGATCCGCCCCTATTTTTCAGAAGAACGCCTGACACCCACCGCGATCGCCGAAGCCATCCACTACGCCGTCCAGCGATGGGATGTCGATCCCACCCAACAAGCCATTGCTCTGGCGCTAGACCTGCCTGAGCACATGGACTTTGCGGTCTTACAAACCCTCGCCCAAGGCGTCGTTCACTACGCCCGCGAGGCGCTAACGCCAACCCGACCCCTTGTGCTTATCGTCGAGCGCGATTACGCCCAGGCGTTGGGCCAAACCATCAAAGCCATGCGTCCAGACGCGCCATTGGTCGTCATCGACCAGGTCGGGCTTGGCGAAGGAGATTTCATCGACATCGGCGAACCCATGCTTGATGGACGAGCCGTCCCCTTGTCGGTGAAAACCCTCATCTTTTACGAATCCTAACCACTTAACCAAAAGGAGTTTTGGGCCAGAAGCCCCGCCTTTGGACATTGGCTTCCCCGACGCCTCGACCATCCCCCCCAATGCCCAATCGCGTCGCTCCCGCTCTCATATCCCCATTCCTCCTCCGCTCCCATTTGCGAGGGGCTTATGCTACTACGAACCAAACTTTTCGGAAAGACGTACGAATTCGGCAGTATCAAAGAACTGCTGGCCAAAGCCAACGAGGAGAAGTCGGGTGATCGGCAGGCTGGCATTGCCGCCACGAGCGTCACGGAACGTGTCGCAGCCAAATTCGTTTTGGCAGAAGTGCCATTGTGGGTGCTACGAGAAAACCCGGCGGTGCCTTACGAAGAGGATGAAGTCACACGGGTGATTCAGGATCAGGTCAACGAGACCATTTACAACGAAATCAAGGATTGGACCGTTGGAGAATTTCGGGAATGGATTCTGGACGATAACACCACACCGGAGATGATCCGTCGGGTTAGCAACGGATTGACCGCCGAAATGGTGGCTGCGGTGACCAAGCTGATGTCCAACATGGATTTGATCTATGGGGCCAGCAAAATCCACGTCACCGCTCATTGCGCCAACACCATTGGTCTGCCAGGCACCCTGGCTTCCCGAAACCAACCCAACCACCCCACTGACTCCGTCGAAGGCATTCGCGCCACCATCTACGAAGGCCTGAGCTATGGCTCGGGCGACAGCGTCATCGGCATCAACCCCGTCGATGATTCCCTGGGTAGCGTCATGCGCCTGTTGGACATGACCTACGAGGTTATCCAGAAATGGGAGATCCCCACCCAAAACTGCGTCCTCGCCCACGTCACCACCCAGATGGAAGCCATGAAACGGGGAGCCCCCGTGGGCATGGTTTTTCAGAGCCTGGCGGGTTCGCAAAAAGGCAACGAATCCTTTGGCATCGATGTAGGCATGCTGGACGAGGCCTATGAGATGGCGAAAAAATACGCCTGGACGGCGGGGCCCAATTACATGTATTTTGAAACCGGCCAGGGGTCAGAACTTTCCGCAGACGCACATCATGGTGCAGACCAATTGGTCATGGAGGCCCGGTGTTATGGGCTGGCCAAACGCTATCATCCCTTCCAGGTCAACACCGTCGTGGGATTCATCGGCCCCGAATATCTGTATGACTCGGTGCAAATCACCCGCGCCGGCCTGGAAGACCACTTCATGGGAAAGCTTTACGGCATCCCCATGGGCGTAGACGCCTGCTATACCAATCATGCCAAGGCCACCCAAAACGACATCGAAAATCTTGCCGTCCTGCTAACCTCCGCGGGATGCAACTACTTCATGGGGGTGCCCATGGGCGATGACGTCATGCTCAGCTACCAATGCACTAGCTTCCACGATGCAGCCAGTTTGCGGCAATTGATGGGCCTGCGCCCCTTGCCCGAATTCGAAGCCTGGATGGAATCGCTGGGCTTGATGAAGGATGGTAAACTCACCGACAAGGCTGGCGACGCATCTTTCTTCTTGCAGAAATAAGGGAGGCGGAAACATGGATCAACAACAACTCGAAGCCATTGTTCAGGCTGTCCTGAATGAACTAAAGAAGCAGGAATCCCCGCACACACCATCCCCAACTGCTCCCGCCTCCGCACCGACCTCCTCCAAGGCCAGCGACAAAAGCAACGCGCTAATCATCGATCTCTCCGATCCCACCGCGCCCGAGGTTCGCAATGCCATCGGCGTGGCCAATCCTATGGACCCGGAGGGTTTGCGCAACCTGAAGTCGACCACCCCAGCTCGCATTGGCGCTGGACGGGCCGGCCCACGCCCTCGCACCCTATCCTGGCTCCTTTTTCAGGCAGACCACGGCGTGACCCAGGATGCGATTTACGGCGAAGTCAAACAGGAAATCTTGGACCAATTCGGGCTGTTCACGGTGCAGACCATGGTCAAGGACAAAGAAGAATACCTCCTGCGTCCTGACCTGGGGCGCAAACTAACGCCCGAAGCCAAAATGCTCCTGGAGCAAAAATGCGTCAAAAATCCCCAGGTGCAGATCGTGGTCGGAGATGGCCTGAGCGCCGCTGCCATCAATAACAACCTGCCCCATATCTTCCCGGTCATCCAACAGGGATTGGAAGCGGCCAACATCAGCATGGGAACCCCCTTCTTCATCAAATTCGCGCGCGTCGGCGTCATCAACGATGTGAACACCGTCATTGGCGCGGATGTCGTCGTCATCCTGATCGGTGAGCGCCCCGGGTTGGGCGTGGCCGACGCCATGAGCGCTTATATGGGGTGGCGTCCCGGGCCCGGCAAAACCGACGCTCAGCGCGATGTCATTTGCATGATCACCAATAACGGCGGCCTGAATCCCCTGGAAGGGGGCGCTTATGTGGTTGAGCTTATCAAGAAAATTTTGCGTCATCAGGCCAGCGGTGTGGAATTGAAATTGAAAACCTCGGAAGAGGTGACCGAAAATCCTCCCTCAGATGTGTTGTAATTCCGGCGTCGGCCACCGACATCCCACACGCATCCCCCCGTCGGCGCACCCATTCATCACCCTGTCTCATCCTACTGACGCCCAGCGCATGAAAGCGTCCTGTCATCACTCGGATAGGCGCCCATCGTGAGCTATCCGAAAGGAGAATGTTCCATGGCAGTACTTGATCCCATTAAACCCACCATCCTGGCCGCCCGACTGATCCCAAATGTGCACCCCGATTTTGCCGAAAAATTGGGGTTGCGGCCCGATCAGCGCAGTTTGGCCCTCATCACCTGCGATATCGATGATTCGCTCTACGTGGCCCTAGATGAAGCCACCAAGAAAGCGGACGTCGAAGTGGTCTACGCCCATAGTTTTTACGCCGGTTCAGCCCATGCCTCAGGTCCGCTATCAGGCGAAATCATCGGCATTCTGGCAGCGCCAAATCCAGCAGAAGCCCGCTCGGGCATGGACGCGGCCATCGCCTACGCCGAAGAGAAGGCCTGGTTTTATGCCGCGGATGAGAAAGGAGAGATCGCCTTCTTTCCTCACACCATCTCTCGTTCTGGCAGCTATCTGAGCAAAGAGGCCGGCGTGCCCGAAGGCACACCTCTGGCCTATCTGATTGCGCCCCCCATCGAAGCCACCTACGCCATCGACGCTGCCTTGAAAGCTGCGGAAGTGACCATGCGTCTGTGGTGGGCTCCGCCATCCGAGACAAACTTCTCCGGAGCGTTGCTTTCCGGCTCCCAAAGCGCCTGCAAAGCCGCTTGCTCCGCGTTCCAGGATGCGGTGCTCGATGTGGCGCGCTCTCCACTGAAGTTCACGTAAGAACCTACACTCACCCTGGACGAAATCCATGATAGACAATTACGATCTTGACCTCCGATCCATGCAAGAGGCTCGACGGCTGGCCATTGCAGCCCGTGAGGCTCAACGCGAATTCTTCCACGCCTCACAGGCGGAAGTGGACCGGATCGTCGAGGCTATGGCCGAAGCAGCATTTGAAAACGCCGAATACCTGGGGAAATTGGCCCACGAAGAAACCGGCTTTGGCGTTCCGCTGCATAAAAAAGTAAAAAATGAGTTCGCCGCTCGGAAGGTCTGGGAATCTATCAAGGACATCAAAACGGTCGGGCTCATTCGCGAAGACAGGGCGAACAAAATCCTCGAATTCGCCTGGCCTGTGGGCGTCATTGCCGGGCTCACCCCCTCGACGAATCCCACCTCGACGGTTATCTTTAAAGTGCTGATCGCGGTGAAGGCGCGTAATGCCATCGTCATCGCTCCTCACCCTTCGGCCAAAGAATCCTCCTTCGAAGCGATGCGCATCATGGCGCAGGCGGGTGAAGCCCTCGGCATGCCCCATGGCTTGGTCAGCTGCATGTCGAATGTGACCCTGCCCGGCACCCAGGAGCTGATGCGACATTGGGCCGTGGATATGATCCTGGCCACAGGTGGTTCGGGCATGGTCAAAGCCGCGCATAGCGTAGGCAAACCCGCCATTGGCGTTGGCCCAGGCAATGCCCCCGTATGGGTAGATCGCAGTGCGGATGTTAAAAAGGCCGCGTGGGATATCGTCAACAGCAAAGCCTTCGACTGTTCCGTCATCTGCGCCACCGAACAGTCTGTCATCGCCGATAAACCCATCGCCGCCGAATTGAAAGCAGAGATGGAGAAAAACGGCGCCTACTGGGTGGATGAAACTCAAAAGAAAGCTCTGGCCAGGGTCCTTTTCAAGCCCAATGGCGTCATCGATGCTCGCAGCGTGGGCAAAACCCCACAGCAACTGGCGAAAATGGCGGGCATCCAGGTGCCTCCCTGGGCGCGCATTCTCGTAGCAAACCTGGACCGCGTGGGCCCCGAAGAACCCCTTAGCCGAGAAAAACTGACCACCGTATTAGGTTTTTATGTCGAGGATGGCTGGCATGCCGGATGTGAACGAGCCATCCAATTGATTAAATTTGGCGGCGAAGGGCATTCGATGGTCGTCCATGCCCGGGATGAAGAGGTCATTCAAGCATTCGGTGAAGAGAAACCCGTCTTCCGCCTTTCTATCAACACCTGGGGCACGCTGGGAGCCATCGGCGGCACCACCAATCTCACCCCCTCCATGACCTTGGCGCCGGGTGGGCTTGGCGGTGCGGTACTGGCTGACAACATTAGCGTCAAGCACCTCATGAACATTAAACGCGTGGCCTACGAAACCACCCCTCCCCCCCCAGAGGCGACCACGCTGGCGCCAGGCGTCCAGCCGCGAGGCGGATCCATGTCCCCAGCGACCACAACCAACGCCTCCATCTCCAACCCTTCGGACATCGAAGCCATTGTCCGCCGCGTGTTGCAAGAGCTAGGCAAGATATAACCCGATAGGACGCCACAGCAACCGCCTTTCCACCCCATTCAATCGGTCCTTCACCCCACATTTTTCACGCCCATCTGTTCATGTCTCAGTGTAAGGCGATTACAAAAAACGGCACACGTTGCCGACGGAAGGCCCTTCCCGGCTCCGACTATTGTTCCATCCACGCCCGTTTGGCTGAGAAGGAGCTAACAACCGAAACGTCATCCCTCCCTGCCGCCACCGGCGGTGGGGATACAACCAATCTTCCGCCAGAGCCCGAGAGGCCCGCAACGCCTCCCGCGGCTCCCCCAACCTATCCCACCAAAGAGGAAACAAAAATGGCAGACATCAACATGATCGCGCTTGGCATGGTCGAAACCAAAGGTTTAGTTGGCGCCATCGAAGCCGCTGACGCCATGGTCAAAGCCGCCAACGTCAAGCTCATCGGCAAAGAAAAGATCGGCGCAGGCTATGTCACGGTGATGGTCCGCGGCGACGTCGGTGCGGTGAAAGCCGCTACAGATGCTGGCGCCGCAGCGGCGCAACGCGTGGGCGAACTCGTAAGCGTCCATGTCATTCCTCGCCCCCACAGTGACGTGGAAGCCATCCTCCCCTCCCTGGGCGAATAAACATCTTGCGTTCCCCCTGGCGCCAGGGCAATAGAACACGCGCCATGCAGGCGCTCCCTCTGATCGCGGAACTCTGACAAGACTCAGGCGCGTGGCTGCCCTACGCCCACAGGCATTGCATCTTCATTAAGATGAAACAACTTTTCACCGCAGAAGTCATCGAGCGGTTGGTGTTGGAGGATGGCCAGACCACGCTCGTTTTGGGCCGTAATGACATTGTCACCCCACTGGCCCAGGACCGAGCGCGCGAGCTGGGTCTGACGCTGATCTATCCAGAAGGGGACGACCGAGACGTGCCCGCCTGGAGTGCTGCACATCAAACAGCCAGCCGATCAGCCGCCCACCCCCTCCACACTTCACCGACCAACGCACCCGACGCCGATGATGAACTCGAAGCACGGGTGCGGGCTGCGGTTGTCAAAGTCCTGGGCCTTCAAGCAGCATCAGAAGCCGCCCAGCTGGCCCCGAAAGTCGAGCATGTCGATGGACGTCGCACCAAGTTGGCCCCCTTCCCCTTCGACATTCAACGTCCCGAAATGGATGTTCGCCTGAAGGATGTGATTACGGCCAAGCACGGTTCGCCCATGAGTGCAGGCTTCATGAGCCTACACAAAGGCCAGTTCCCCTGGACCTTCGATTACGACGAAATCGAATATATCATCGAAGGGGAATTGCACATTATCACCGATCAGGGAACCGTGGTCGGGCTGCCAGGCGATGTAATATTCATTCCCAAGGGCAGCAACATCCAATTCGCTACACCCAGCTGGGCAAAATTCCTCTACGTCACTTATCCGGCGGACTGGTCCGGGTAAGGAATGCCCAAGCCTTTTTTGGCTGCGTAGCCCATGGGCTGGAACCGGATGCAGCCCTGCTATGCCTCGCGCCCGCGTCATCGTCCGCGAGGCATAGCGCCACGTCACAGCGACCTGGGACTCGCTCGCATCAGTCTATGTTCGCCATTACTCTGTCATCATGATCCTGACCGAAGTTGAACTGCGCGACCGCATTCGCCGCCCTCAACGGGGTTTAAAAGTCACTGTGCCTCCGGGCACTCGATTTTCTCCCTCCGCGCGCGACTTCATCGCCCAATGGGATTTGGAGATAGTCGAGGTCGAGGACGCTCCGACGTCTGATGAGCCCTCCTCACCCCTCCATTCCGATTCGACGAACTCCCAGCCCGATTGGGATAAGCCAGCGGCGTTTCCCGTGAATTTCAGCGGAGAGCGTCCAGTGTGCGTCACATGTGGACAGCCGGTGCAACAAAAGCCGGAACATATGACGCAGCTGGATGGAGAGCACTACGCGCCTAAAAACATTCCTCGAATCCGGTTTCGAGGGAAAATGGATTCGGTGCAGGGACTGATGCAGCTGATAGCCGCCCGGGCCAGAGCATGGCAGCTGCCGGAGCTGGCGCAACAGCTCGACACTATGGCAGCTTATTGTCGAGAGATCGTGAGCGCTGAATACAACGATCGTCCTGTTGCGCCCATCGAAATCGCAGGACTGGACGAAAACGCCCTGCGCCAGGCCACGCATCACCCCAAACGCGTTCTGGGCATCGACCATCTGACGCCTGGACCTGACGACCATGAGATCCTGCATTGGCTCAACTATTTGCGAACGCAAGTGCGTGAGGCGGAATTAGACGCCCTTGACGCATTTGCTCC
>WFTO01000007.1 GCA_015485435.1 Anaerolineae bacterium
CATTTATCTCCTGCTGGTTTTGTTCATGAAGGCTACAAGGGCGTGAAAAAAGGTGGACAATTGGGCGAGGGTCGCTTCCACCTGCACAAAGGGCCTAACGATCCGCTGGCTCAGCTCCTGCGTATATTGTCTCGCCAGCAGGGCGTAACGGCTTCCCTCAGGCAAGCCTATCGTTCGCAGCCACTGATGAGCGATTCGAAGCCCTTTCCATAGAACATAGAAGATGACCCCGTAAACCAGGGCCACCAACATGCCTTCCAGGGCTAACAGAATGAGTGAGAGGTCTCGCCAGTCGCCTAGCGTCATGGTGAAATTCCTGCTGGAGATGATGTCATGGTGGGGCAACAGATTCCTCAATCTGCCAACAGCCGCCCACAAACATATTTCGGTCCATCTGGCGTCAGAAACGCCGATGTCATCTTCACATTGTAGCAAAATCTAATGATTCTTCCAAAAAGGCCCGCCAATTTGACAGGACTTTCACCTGGCAATTACACTTGCAACAGGAGGACGTTATGCCCGAGCGACACGCCCAACGGAAGGCGGACCATATTCGTATCAATCTCGAAAAAAACGTCAACTTCCCCAACCTCACCACGGGACTCGATCGATATCGCCTGTTGCATCAAGCGTTGCCCGAGTTAAACCTGGATGACATTCGGACCGATGTGGAGGTGCTCAACAAGGTTTTAGCAGCGCCCTTGCTCATCTCTTCGATGACTGGGGGCACCCCAGAAGCGGAGCGCATCAACCTCAACCTGGCAGAAGCCGCCGAACGCGCCGGCATCGCCATGGGGCTAGGATCCCAACGCGCCGCGCTGGAACATCCCACCCAGGCAAAAACATTCCAGGTGCGACGCGTCGCCCCCAACATCCTCCTCTTCGCCAACCTTGGCGCCGTACAGTTGAATCGGGGCTACACCGTCGATCATTGTCAACGAGCCGTGGAGATGGTCGAAGCGGATGCGTTGATTCTGCACCTCAATCCACTCCAGGAGGCGCTTCAGGCGGATGGTGACGTGCATTGGGCGGGATTGGCCAGAAAAATCGAAGAAATCTGTGTAAAGTTGCCCGTTCCAGTCATCGCAAAAGAAGTGGGGTGGGGCATCTCCCCCCAGACCGCTAGATTGTTGGCCAATATCGGCGTCGCCGCCATCGACGTCGCCGGCAGCGGCGGCACGTCGTGGTCTGAGGTGGAATATCATCGCGCCCAAGACCCCAAATTGCGACGATTGGCGCGCGAATTCGCCGATTGGGGCATCCCCACCGCCGATTCTCTGGTCATGGTGCGAGAAGTCTTGCCCGACATGCCCCTCTTCGCCAGCGGTGGACTGCGCACAGGGATCGACATCGCCAAATGCATTGCTCTGGGTGCCGATCTCACGGGCATTGCCTCGCCCTTTCTCAAAGCCGCGGCGATCAGCGCCGAAGCAGTCTACGAAGAGATCGAAGCCGTCATGCGCGCCCTGCGCGTGGCCATGTTTGTCTCTGGCGCCGGCCACCTCTATGCCCTGCGCGATTATGGACGTTTGATTCGAGTGGACGGGTCCCCCATCTTCAGGAGGCGATATGAACCCGATTGAAGCATTCAGTCGTGAATGGCTTCCAGCAATCGAAGCCGAAATGCAAGCGCTTCTGCGCAATGACATCCCTGCGTTGAGGCCCATGTATGGGATGATGCGCTACCACTTGGGATGGGAGGACCAGGAAGGCCGCCCAGAAAACGCGCCCAAAGGCAAACGCCTCCGTCCCTTGCTGACGCTCATGACCACCCGCGCAGCCGGAGGCGATCCCGACCAGGCGCTGCCCGCCGCTGCAGCCGTCGAACTGATCCACAACTTCTCGTTGATCCACGACGACATCGAAGACCGCAGCCGCACCCGCCGCCATCGCCCCACCCTGTGGACGTGGGCGGGCGAACCGCAGGCCATCAATACAGGGGATGCCATGTTTGTGCTCGCGCACCTGGCCATGTTGCGCCTGCGCCAACAGGACGTTCCTCCCTCGTGCGTGCTTGACGCCATGGAAGTCCTCGATGAGACCTGTCTCCGACTCACCCAAGGACAATTCCTGGACATGGATTTCGAAACGCGCTCCGACGTCACGTTAGAGGAATACATGTTGATGATCTCGGGAAAAACGGCGGCGTTGATCGCAGCTTCCGCGGTTTTAGGTGCGATCGTAGCCGGAGATCCTCAGGTAGACGCCTACCGCACCTTCGGTTACGAGCTAGGCATCAGCTTCCAGATCGAAGATGATCTCCTGGGCATTTGGGGCGAAGAGGCCCTGACTGGTAAATCCACCACCAGCGACATCCTTACTCGCAAGAAAACCCTTCCCGTGCTTTACGCCCTGGCCCAATCCAGCCCTGAAGGGGAAGCCTTGCGCGCATATTACAGGCGCAATACCCCGATCGTCCCGGATGAAGTCCCCCACATCACCCAGTTGCTAGAGGCATTGGGCGCTCGCGAGTTCGCCGCACAGGAAGGTCGCCGCCACGCGGAAGCAGCTCTGGCAGCGCTGACAAAAACCGAAGGAGACCCCGACGCCATCCGCACGCTCACCGCACTTGTCCAGGGATTGGTGGGCAGGCGCTGGTAAACGCCTCCCTCCAACGTTCATGATCGCAGCGCAAGCAGCGTCGGTTCGTGAATCCGTAGTAGCTCTGTCACGGGGATTTCGAGCATGGTCGTACTATCGCCGCCACCTCCGAACACCACATCGAAATCAAGGAGGCTTTTTGCCATCATGACGGGTAATGTCTTGTGATGCCCCAGCGGCGGCACGCCGCCCACCGGATATCCCGTCTCCGCCAGCACCTGGGCTGGTTTGGCCAGCTTCACCTGTCGTTTACCCACGCCAAAATAATCGGCCAACACGCGAACAGGCACTGGCGTCACGCCATGGCTGATGACCAAATATGGTCGCGTCTGAACAAAAAACAGCAGGGTTTTGAGAATGGCGTCGGTGGGAACATTTAACGCCGCAGCCGCCGCGGGCACCGTAGAGGTGTCGCCGATATGGGTGATCAGGCGAGCCTGGATGCGATGCGTGCGCACATAATCTGCGAGGTCTGTGGGGGTGAGCATGATGATTATCACCGTTCCGCGTTTAATAATTCCTCATAAACAACCAGAACCTGTTCGGCTATTGCCTCCCAGCTATACTGAGAACGAACCACATCTTGTGCTCGTCGGGCCCGCTCAGCGGCGCGTTCAGGATCGTGCAATGTGTTGAGAATGGCGTGCGCAATCGCCTGGGGATCGTTGGGCACGCGCAACCCCGTGACTCCATGCTCCACAACCTCGCTCAGTCCGCCCACATCTCCGACGATCACCGGTGCGCCAGCAGCCATGGCCTCCAGAGCCACGATCCCGAAAGGTTCATAACGACTGGGAAAAACAGCCACATCGGCGACGGCGTAAATCTCATTGCGGGTTTGATCGCTGATGAAACCAACCACCTGCACATGATCTTCTAACTGCAACTCTTGAATCAAATGTACAACCTGCTCGGTGTAAGAGCCCTTTCCTGCGAGAATCAGCCTGGCATTGGGAAAATCCTGCAACACTCTGGGCATGGCCCGTACAAGCAGATCGGGCCCCTTTTCCCATTCGAGGCGACCGATGAAGAAAATCAGGGGCTGGTCTGGCGCGGCCCAACGTCGACGAATATGGGGCAACGCCTCCAAATGATCTCGTAAATGGATCAGATGTTCATATTCCACACCATTGGGGATGACGCGAATTTTTTCGGGCGGCGCCTGCAATGCCTCGATGATCTCCCCGCGCATAAATTCGCTGCAAGCGATGATGAGATTGGCCTCTCGGGCCATGTATTGCTCCGCGAGATGAATCCGTTCACTGAGCGGGCGCCCCCAGACGTCGCCTCGCCGCCGCCCCATTTCGGTGGCGTGGATGGTCACCACCATGGGAATGCCGTAACGTTGATGCAGATCGTTGGCCACATAGCCGCTCAACCAGTCATGAGCGTGCATCAAGCTGAATTGACGCCCCACATGGATATGTCGGGTGATGGCTGCATTGAGCTGATCGTTCATGCGCCATACTTGCAAATCAAAATCTTCCCCTGGCTGCGGCTCGGTGGCGTCGGTGCGAAAGACCATGCCGTGGGTGCGCAATGGTTCGCAATAATCGCCAAGTCCGCGATATCGAGGCACGAATAAATCCAGATGCACGCGCTCACTCAGCCTTGGCGCCAAACCTTGCACATGGACGCCCAATCCTCCCACCCGTTGCAGATTGTACTCGGGGGAAATCATCAAAAAGCGATGGTCGGACATCGATACCATGGTGGTTATTTGAGTAGATGTTGGTTGATGAGACCAATGGTCGGAAGCTTGACCTCACGCATAGCCTCGTGGGAAGGGCGATAATCATCCGCCTGCACCAACAACTGGAGCGCTTCATCCGTGGCGGCGTAAGCCAATGCCGCGGCCAGAGTTGGCGGCTGGCCGGCGAACGCCTTGAAATCCTGGGCAAATGTATCGGGGAGATCGGCGGGCATGGGAGCGGCCCAAGGAATGCTCCAGGCCAGATCGGGGGCCCAGCCTTGCAGCGCCTCCTCGCCCGCGACAGGTCCCGCCGCGGGGACAAGTTCCGGATGCGTTGTCAGCAATTCGGCCAACGTCAGGGGATCGCCCAGCCAAATGGAGGGTTGGCGAACCGGCTTGGACCAGGCAGGAGGCAACACGCCGAACATCGGCTGAAAGAGTTTTTGATAATGCGCCCCCAACCCGGCGTAGGGCAGAATCAATCCATCGGGTGAAACTTGCCGTACCGGGGCCAGCAGCAACGTGGGAATGCCTATCTGCTCCAGACCTTTGAGGGCGGCCATGGCTGTATGGCCCTGAGGCGGCCCCAAAACCAGACGTATGTCGGGGTCCTGGGCCAGTTGATCTGGCAAGCGCGCTGCCAACTCGGGGTCGCTGTCATCGTTAAGGGCTACAAGCTCGATCTTAGGCTGCCTATCGCTTTCGTTCCATTGCTGCAGACGCAGCTTCACCCCGTTGAGTGTATCATATCCCAATGGGCGAGATGGTCCCTCGAACGGAGCAATCAGTCCGATCTTGATGACTTGAGGCGTCCGCACATTGCTGCATCCCATCGACAGCCAAGTCAGCATCACCAAGGCGATTACAAGCGCACTCGCGCGCATCAAGATTCGTAAGTTGGAACTGGGATGGAATGGCTTGTGCATAGACTTCACGTGCTCGTTGTTCGCATGAAACGGGACAATGTTGACTCGATGGGGTTCTGGACTCGGGCGGCCACCAGCAAGAAAGCTCATCGCTGACGATGTTATTGATTGGATTGGACGTTAAGCTCATGTTCGGCGCCGGTCTCCGAAAAGACATGGCCACCATCGCCCGTGGCTACAAAGTAACAGTAGGTGGTTTGTGCAGGATAGATGGCCGCCCGAATGGACGCCAATCCTGGATTTGAGATTGGTCCGGGCGGAAGGCCTGGATAAAGATAGGTGTTGTAGGGCGAATTCACCTTAAGGTAGTCCTCCACCGTGGGCACGGTTGGCCACCAGGTATCCTGCTCAGGATCATAACCCATGGCGTATTGCACGGTAGGATCTGCGGATAAGTAGCCAAACACCTCTTTTTCGCAGATTGGGCCTAATCGATTCAGGTACGTGGAGGCAATCAGAGGACGTTCATCGTCGCGTGCGGCTTCCCGCTCCACGATGGAGGCCAGCGTCAGCACCTGGAAAAAGGTGCGACCACTAGCGGCGATCGCATCTCGGTCCTTTTGTTCGATCTTGCTTTCGAGATTGTCAAACATCTGGCGGAGAACATCCGCAGGCGTGGCATCTTCGGGCACGCGGTAAGTGTCGGGGAAGAGGTAACCTTCAAAAGAAGCCCCCGGCGGCTTATCTCGCAACAGAGGATAATCGGGCAAGCCCAGGAGATTCAAGTCCCCAGAACGCACGGCCGCCATAAATTCGGCAGCGTCGAGGACCCCTTGATCCTGCAGCACCTGTGCAATCTCCTCGGCGCGACGTCCTTCAGGTATCCGCACCAGGATATCTTCACGACGGGCCTGCTGTAATGCCTCCGCGATCTCAGGCACCGTCATGGCTGGCGAGAGCACAAACTTGCCCGCTTCTAGCTTTTGTTCGAGGTTGTTGAGCCGCAAATAGAGCCGAAACAGGCCGGCATCACGGATCAATCCCATGGCTTCCAGGCGCTCCGAGATGCTACGTCCTGTTTCTCCCAGTTCGACACGAAACTCAACAGGCTGACCGTTGGGGTCTACGGGCTCATAGATGGCCTGTCGGTTCATATTGAGATAGAACTGCAACACCTGGGTTTCGAAGTTATCCGGGTTCAAATTTTTCCAGGCCGCAGTGGTGTTTCGAACGAGCCCCGATTCAGGACCTTCGTTTTCATAGGCCACCATTTGCTCCTGTGTCCAAATACGCGCCAATAAGCCAATGGCGATGATGGCCAACACAACGGCCAGGAACAGGAGAAAACGGGGCAAGGTTTTGACCAAAAAGTCGTTCATCATAGACGCTTTTGTGAGTGTGCGTGTGGGGGCGTTTCCTTGGTTGAGAGTATTTGTCGATGTCGCATCGAGTTGGACAAGCTCGGTCCCTTCAGGCCCGAACCTCATCAGGTGTCGATGCCGATCCGGAGTAGCCGGACTACCTATGGCAACGCCCCATTGCCTTGTTAGACGGGATGGGATGCGGAGTTATCATCTTTGAGATCGACATGCCTTTGCGAAGCATCCTCTTGCTCCCGATTGTCGAGAAAGGATTGTAAAATCGCGGCGGCGGCAATGGCGTCATTCGGAACGCGTCGGTCTTTTTTGCGCGGCTTCATGGCCAGGATTTGGTCGGCCACAAAGGATGAGAGACGTTCATCGTAAAACCGCAAGGGCATATCCAGACGACGTCGCAAACGTTCTGCATATTTTCGGACCCGCTTGGCTTGCGGCCCTTCGGAGCCATCCATATTCAGGGGGAGACCGACCAACAATGCGTCTGCGCCAACGTCAACGGCCGCCCGAGCAATGGCGTTAAAATCCTCAGCTTTGCTGCGCCGGTGAATGACGCGTAAAGGACGCGCCAAACGTGTCTCTTCACTACCAACAGCTAGTCCAATCCTTTTATCGCCAATATCCAGTGCTAGCCAGGTGATCATTCTTTATATACTCGGACGAGGATACGTGAGGGGAGGTGAGGCAGGGTTTTGATCCAATTGGGTTTCAAGATGATCTGGGGAGGTCGGCCGAGATCGAAGGTACTTCGCAGCAGTTCTGGCGCGGTATCCACCGGCGCGCCCGCCAGAACCGCCCGCACTTCCCCGGTCTGGATGGGAAGGATGGCTTCGCCGCTGGCAGTCATGGTGAAGTTAACAAATTCATCACCGAACAAGGTGAATTTGGGCTCGCCGGTTTCGATGGTTTCATCCGGGA
>WFTO01000008.1 GCA_015485435.1 Anaerolineae bacterium
ATATACGCCCACACGTATCCCTTTTATCGCTCGTCCTCCGACTCCAGCGCTTATCAGGTCGGCACCTATCCCCGCAAGATCAAAGCCAACACCTGTCCAATCAATTTCATCTTCTACACGTATATGATAGTGTTTATTGTTCGTCACATAATGATTCTTCAGCCAAAAGATGGCGTCATGGCCCAGGTTGCTCCCAATCATGCCGATAAGATCAGCAGCGACAACGGCGTCGGCGTCCTCCAGTTGCAACATCAACCGCCCGTTCTCCTCCGTAAAGGCGCCAAAGAGTAATTTGGTGGTCTCCCACCACCCTTCATCCGGATGCATGATCTTCTCCACGCCCGCGACATCGCCCAATTCCGCCTGCCGCAACACTTCCAAAAAGCCCCACGCACCCGCGAATTTGCCCCCTTCCTCGAACATGGCCAGCACCGCATCCCAGTTGTCCACACCCAGGTAATTCATGATTTGCTCTTCCGAGTAAAATCCGGTAGGATCAGTGTAACGGATGGGGTTATTAGATGAATACGCGTACCGGTTCAGGCTCTGTGGGTCGCCGTTTTACCATCGTTCCTGACAAGCAGCGGGTCATACCATCTTGCGTTGTAAAAGTACAGGCCCGGCGCAGCTTCGTGATACTGGCCAGTGAAACGCCGTTCTAGACAGGTGGAAGTGATGGGCGTGAGCGAAGCGATCGTTTATGGCTGGTGGCATCGTTACGAAGCTCACGGTATTGAAGGGTTGGCTTCCTCCGTATTGTTCGACATTGAATCCGATTGAACGGTTTGGCACCACCTCAAAGATCATGTTGCTGCCAACAAATTGCATCCCGATGATATGGAGACGCTTTTGGCGGCTACTGAAAAACAGTTAGCTGCTCAAATTGATCCTGATAATCCTGATAGACTTATGTTTTCTTAAACTTCAAAGCTTCAATTACTTACTGAGCCCGAGGTAGAATTCTTGTAAAGATGCCTCGGTTATGGTATACATAATCTATGGACAGCACTACAAAAACCAAAACAAAGCAGGAAACGCCAGCAGACTGGCGAGAATACCGGCGAATGCGCGTGTATGAAATGCATAAGCTGGGCTATACACAACAAGCCATCGCCGAGGCGTTGGGACTCAGCCAAGGCGGGGTGAGCTATATCCTCGGGCGAGTGAAAGAAGGTGGCGAAGAAGCGTTAAAACGTCGCAAGTCGCCTGGGGCGAAACCGCGTCTTGACGAACAACAAAAGGAGGCGTTGCTGGCCAAGCTCGAACAAGGTGCGGAAGCCTTCGGGTTCGAAGGGGACGTATGGACAACGAAGCGCATTGCGGAGATGATCCAAGAGGAATTCGGAGTCCGTTATCATCCCGACTACATCGGGCCTTTGTTGCGTTCCCTGGGATGGAGTTATCAAAAACCGGTGGTGCGGGCGACGCAGCGAGACGAAGAAGCCATCAAGGGATGGCTGGAAGAGGAGTGGCCTGAGTTTAAAAAAAGTCCAAAATGAGGGGTATACCCTCCTTTTTCTCGATGAGTCGGGCTTTTACCTTTTGCCAGGCGTCGTGCGGACGTGGGCGCCCCTAGGCGAGACGCCGATTTTGCGAGTCAAACTCACTCGGGATCATTATTCCGTGATAAGCGCCATCACGCCGAAAGGCAAGCTCTTTCTTTCGATGCAACGCACAGCCTTTACCAGCGAGGATGTGATTGCCTTCCTGAAAGAACTCCTGGCGATGATACCGGGCAAGTTATTGATCATCTGGGATGGTGCGCCGATTCATCGCAGTAAGAAGATAAAACAGTTCCTGGCTGATGGCGCTGCTAAGCGCATTCATCTGGAGCGTTTGCCCGCTTATGCCCCGGAGTTGAATCCGGATGAGGGCGTCTGGCACTATTTGAAACATGTGGAACTGGGCAATGTATGCGCCCGCAACCTGGATGACTTGGGCGAGAAGCTTTCGGCTGCCGCTCAGCGATTGGCGGCCTATCAAAGCCTGCTTTGCTCAAGTAGGCCTATATCAGTCCTCAACATAGCTGTCAGTAATAGATTCAAGGGCGGATTTGCAATCCGGCCAAAATCTCATACCCTGAAATACTGTCAAGCCAAGCTCCTTCCCGCATTTAGGG
>WFTO01000009.1 GCA_015485435.1 Anaerolineae bacterium
ATATGACAGCGCCCTTCCCACCGACCAATGGTCCCCAAACCAACGCCAAACCACACGCGTGGGCCTCTGGGTCCCTCCCGAAACCCCCGCGGGAAAGTATACCTTGATCGTTGGCTGGTATCAGCCTGAAACAGGAGAGCGTTTGACAGTCAATGGGGCAGACTTTTACCCCCTCGCCACCATCACGGTGACGGAGAACGACCCCTAAGCTCAGCATCACGCTTTCGAACACTGATCCTCTATCCAAATTCCCTACGAGATGCCACATGCTTGAACACCTGATTTCTCAGTCACATAAAAACGACCTGGCCGATATCGTCGAAAAGGTTATTCATGGCGAACGCCTAAGCTTTGATGATGGCTTACGTCTTTTTCAAAGTCATGATCTGCTCACCATCGGCCAGCTGGCCGATCTGATGAATCAACGCATCAACGGCGGCGAATACGTCTATTTCAATCAAAATCGCCATATCAATCCCACCAATGTCTGCGCATTTCATTGCAATTTCTGTTCCTTCGCCCGCCATAGTGATGAGGAGCCCGGCGCCTACACATGGACGCCCACACAGATCCTTGAACGTATCCACGGCGATGTGCATCCTCGCGTCACCGAATTCCACATCGTGGGTGGCCTGCACCCCCAATTGGGCTTCGAGTATTATGAGGATGTGCTACGGGCGCTGAAGGAAGCGTATCCTCACATCCATCTCAAGGCCTTCACCGCGGTGGAAATCGACTTTTTCGCCCAAATGACAGGCCTGGACCACGAAACCATCTTGCGGCGGCTTATTGATGCGGGCCTGGGCTCTATGCCCGGCGGCGGAGCGGAGATTTTTCACCCCGAAGTGCGACGACGCATCTGCCCTGAAAAGGCCGACGCAGAAACATGGTTGATGGTGCATCGCACAGCACACCGCCTGGGGCTTCGCACCAACGCCACCATGCTCTATGGGCATATCGAAGGATATGAACACCGCGTGGATCATCTCATTCGCCTACGAGAACTTCAAGACGAGACTGGAGGATTCCAAACCTTTATTCCGCTACGCTATCATCCTGAGAATAACAATCTGGGCCGGCAACTCGACTGGACCAGCGCTCACGACACCTTGAAAACCATGGCTGTAAGTCGCCTTCTGCTCGATAACTTCCCTCACATCAAAGCCTATTGGGTGATGCTCACCCCACCCATCGCCCAGCTCTCCCTCCACTTCGGCGCGGATGATATCGATGGCACGGTGGTCGAAGAAAAAATTTACCATGACGCTGGCGCGACCACCGAGGAATTCCTCGACAAATTCGACCTCTTACGTCTGATCAAAGCCGCAGGAAAAACGCCAGTGGAACGAGACACGCTCTACAACGTCATTGAAGTATATGACCGGCCGCTAGAGGCTTACGCCCCCGAGAGTCGAAAAACCCGCCGAGGCAAGCTCAAAGTGGCGCACATTGAATTGAACTAACTGGAATGCAACGTCAATGACACGTCGCATTCACACAACCTACCGCCATCATCCTAATACCAACCGAACTTATCACCGCATTCACACAAAAGCCTCATTGCCATGGAATCCAAACTTCCCATCCCAACGACATTCGATTACTACGCAGAACTTTCAACTGCCATCGATCTGGCCCGTAAGGCGGGCGATCTGCTTCTGCAAATCCATCGTTCAGGGCCCAGGCAGGTGCGTACCAAAAAAACCTCGGTAGACATGGTCACCGAAGCGGATACAGCGAGCCAGGCATTGATCTTAGAAACGCTCACCGCTGAGTTTCCTGACTATAACGTGCTGGCAGAAGAGGAGGGAGGCGATCAACAGCGGGGTAGTCGCGCCCTCTGGTTGATCGACCCCCTGGATGGCACCACCAATTTTGCCAGCCGCTATCCCATCTTTGCTGTCTCCATCGCCTTATGGGTGGATGAAGAACCTGTGCTTGGGGTGATCCAGGATGTTGTGAGAGAGCGCACCTATTGGGGGGCAAAAGGCCATGGCGCCTGGCTGGGCACCCCTGAGAAACTCGACGATCTTCCCATGCGCGTCTCCCAAACAGCAGAGCTCAATCAAAGCCTGATAGCCACAGGATTTCCTTACGTGCGAGCCATGACCAATGACAACAACCTAGCCGAATTCAATTATCTGATGCCCAAGGTGCGAGGCGTTCGACGAGCGGGCGCGGCTGCGCTCGACCTGGCCTGGGTTGGCGATGGTCGGCTGGACGGCTATTGGGAAGCCCGCTTATCTCCTTGGGACTGGGGCGCAGGCGTACTCCTGGTCGCTGAAGCGGGAGGCGTGGTCACAGACTATCAAGGCCGCCCCTGGCAGCCGGGACAAGATCAAATGATTGCCGCCAACCCTCGTCTCCACGCAAAACTCCTAGAGGCCATCCAAATAGCGCGACGCCAAGCGGGATTCTAACCCCAGTCACCTCATTCCCCTATACTCGTTCCCTTTTCGTCCATGTACATCACCGACAGTAGAAAGCGCCGGAAAGCACAACGACGACGCCGGATTCTGTTCATCCTTTTCTTGTTGGGCTTCGCCATATTCTTCCTATATCGACAAGAGCCCGGCTGGATACCAAACCCATTCGAGCCAACGCCTACGCCAACCACGTCGCCCACGGCCCATTTACTGGACGCCGAACTGGCGCTCTCGGATGGAAGGCTGCAAGACGCCATCGAAGCATACAAGCGCTATCTCACCTTAGCGCCAGATGACGCCAAGGTGTGGACGACGTTGGCGCGCTGGCAGATATGGCAGGGGGAAGAAGAAACGGCCCTGGAAAGCGCTCGCACCGCCATCGAACTCAACGAAGCGGACGCCATGGCCAATGCCGTTTATGCCTGGGCATTGGATTGGAATAACCAAATCGATGACGCCATTGCCGCAGCTGTGCACGCCATCGACTTAAATCCTAACCTGGCGGAAGCGCGCGCCTACATGGCGGAAATTTACGCTGATGCCGGCAACTGGGCTCGAGCACTGGAAGAAGGCAACGAGGCCGTTCGGCTAAACCCTCAAAGCGTGGACGCCCGTCGAGCTTTGGGCTATGTATTCAACAGCCAAGGCAAATACAAACAGGCCATCGAACAATATCAAGAAGCCATTGGCATCAATCCAAATTTGCCGCGCCTGTATTATGAACTGGGACAGAATTACGTTGCCTTGGGAAATTACGAAGACGCCATCAAGAGCTTTCGACAAGCGTTGAAACTCAATCCCAATTACGACGAAGCCTACGACGCACTGGGGTGGGCCTATTACTATATGGATGATCCCGAACGCGCCATCATCGAACTCCAACACGCCGTGGAGCGGAACCCAAACAACACCGCTGCCTGGGCGCATCTGGGCATGGCCCTTTATCGCCGCCAACGTTACGAGGACGCCGTAGCGCCACTGGAGAAGGCCATCGCCCAGGGTGCCGATAACGAAGCCTATTACTATACCCTTGGACTCGCCTACATTTACGGAGAACCTCGCCAATGCGACAAAGCCATTCCCTGGTTGGAAAAAGCATTGGAACTGAATCCTTATTCCCAGCCCGCGATGGCGGGGCTGAAAACATGCGCCGAGAATCCAGAGGGATAACTTTAGCACTTTCTGGTTGAGTGTGCTAAAAATGCCAAAAAAACTTGACGTGGGGCTGTGTTTTTATTATAATGGGAACGTATTTAGCACTCTATACAACTGAGTGCTAAGATCGCTCTTTGCCCGTGCGACAGGCAACCTGTTCATGTTTGCGGGTAGGTAAAAAGCCGATTTTGCTGGCGACAAACAGTCATCACCCATTGATAGGAGGTTGATGGATCATGAAGCTGCGTCCGCTTAGTGATCGCATCGTTGTCAAACCCATTGAACGAGAAGCAAAAACAGCCAGCGGCATCATCCTCCCCGAATCTGCCCGAGAAAAGCCTCAAGAAGGCGAGGTCATTGCCGTTGGGCCCGGCGCTCGCAACGACAAAGGGGAACATATGCCTCTGGACATCAAAGTCGGCGACACGGTGCTTTACGCCAAATATGCCGGCACCGAAGTCAAACTGAACGGCAACGAGAAGCTCCTCATCTTGAGGGAGAGCGACATTTTAGCAGTTGTAGAAGAAGAGTGATAAAAATTGCAACCAAAAGTCTGGTCGTTGCATCTAAGGCTAAGGCAAATCATTAGTCACAGAGTCTCACAGTCAGCCCTTACTTTTTTCAAACCGCAAATCAACAGAAAGAAATCCCATTCCGATACAAAGGAGTAATTCACCATGGCAAAGCAGCTAGTCTTCAACGAAGATGCTCGCAAAGAACTGAAGAAAGGCGTAGACATCCTCGCTAATGCCGTTAAAACCACCCTGGGCCCGAAGGGCCGCAACGTCGCCCTTGACAAGAAATGGGGCGCTCCCACCATCACACATGATGGCGTCTCTGTGGCCAAAGAAATCGAACTGGAAGAGCCCTTCGCTAATATGGGCGCCCAGCTTCTGAAAGAAGCCGCCACTAAAACCAACGATGTCGCCGGTGACGGGACCACCACCGCCACCGTTCTTGCTCAGGCCATTGTCACCGAAGGCTTGCGCAACGTTGCAGCTGGCGCCAACCCCATGCTGCTGAAACGCGGCATCGAAAAAGCCACCACCATCATTTCCGACGCCATCGGCGAGATGGCCGTGCCCATCACCACTCGCGAAAGGATCGCGGCAGTCGCCGCCATCTCCGCTCAGGACCAAGAGATTGGTAAGCTGATCGCCGATGTCATGGAAAAAGTTGGCAAAGATGGCGTTATCACGGTGGAAGAGGGTAAATCTTTGGGCTTCGAAACCGAGTACGTCGAAGGTATGCAATTCGATCGCGGTTACTTGAGCCCTTACTTCATCACTGACACCGAGCGCATGGAAGCCGTGGTCGAGGAGCCCTACATCCTCATCCACGACAAGAAGATCAGCGCCGCCCAGGACTTGGTGCCCGTGCTTGAGAAACTGGTACAAATCGGCAAACGCAACCTGGTCATCATCGCTGAAGATGTTGATGGCGAGGCGCTGGCCACGCTGGTGTTGAACAAACTGCGCGGCGTCTTCAACGTGCTTGCCGTCAAGGCACCTGGCTTTGGCGATCGTCGTAAGGCCATGTTGCAAGACATTGCCATCCTCACCGGCGGCACAGTCATTACCGAGGAGTTAGGCCGCAAGCTGGACAGCGTGACCATCGAGGACCTCGGCCGCGCAGACCGCGTGATCTCCACCAAAGAAGAAACCACCATTGTCGGCGGTAAGGGCTCCGAAGAGGCCATTCAGGCCCGCATCAACCAGATTCGCGCCGAGATCGAAAACAGCACCAGCGATTATGACCGCGAGAAACTGCAAGAACGCCTGGCCAAACTGGCTGGCGGCGTGGCCATCATCCGCGTGGGCGCTGGCACCGAAGTCGAGTTGAAAGAGAAGAAACATCGTGTTGAAGACGCCCTTAGTGCGACCCGCGCGGCCGTAGAAGAAGGCATTGTGCCCGGCGGTGGCGTTACCTTGCTCAAGGCCAGTGAAAAATTGAACGGCCTGCTGGATGAGCTGGAAGGCGACATCCGCACCGGCGCTCTCATTCTGAAGAAGGCGTTGGTCGAACCCATGCGCCTCATCGCGGAGAACGCAGGCTATGATGGCGGCGTCATCGTCGAAGAGGTTCGCCGCCGCAACCAGGGCGATGATCCCATCGGCTTCGATGTGATGAAGGAAGACTTTGTGAACATGCTTGAGGTCGGCATTATCGACCCCGCCAAGGTTACCCGCAGCGCAGTCGAGAACGCGGCCAGCATCGCCGCCATGATCCTCACCACCGAAGCGTTGATCACCGACATTCCTGAAAAAGAACCTGCTATGCCCGCGGGCGGCGGCGACATGGGAATGGGCGGCTTCTAAGCGTTCCCTTTCGCTCAACACCCCTCATGTTATTCACATGCCGTCAGGTCCTCCTGGCGGCATGTTTTTTAGGACGTTATGCTCATCATGCCCCAGAAAAGGCCGATTTTTCATATCCAACAAAAATGAATTTGCCAACCTCCCTGGTTTGGAGTATCTTTAGGGGTGTGAATTGGCAAGTTACAAACAGCTTGCCTTGCAATTTCAAAGACACGACATCCAAACATTCAAACAACAAAAACGGAGGCAAACAATGGCATTACGCGTTGCAATCAACGGCTTCGGACGCATCGGGCGTCAAGTATTCAAAGCCATCGAAGAAAATTATGATGGCGTGATCGAAGTGGTCGCGGTGAACGATCTAGTGCCCACCACAACCAACGCCCATCTTTTAAAATACGACTCCAATTATGGGCGGTACGAGGCGGATATCCGCGTCGATGAAGAGGGCCATCTCATCGTCAATGGAGAGAAAATCCTGGTCTTCTCCGAACGCAACCCTGCGGATCTCCCTTGGGGCGATCTGGGCATCGACGTCGTGGTTGAATCCACCGGTATCTTCCGAACGCGAGAGAAGGCATCCTTACATCTGGAGGCTGGCGCGAAAAAGGTCATTATCAGCGCCCCTGCGACCGATCCAGACCTCACCGTGGTGCTCGGCGTGAACGAAAGTGATTATGACCCTGAACAACATCGCATTATTTCCAATGCTTCCTGCACCACCAACTGTCTGGCGCCGGCCGCCAAGGTAGTCGATGACAATTTCGGCATCATCAAAGGCTTAATGACGACCGTTCATTCCTACACCAACGATCAACGCATTCTGGACCTGGTGCATAAAGACCTGCGTCGGGCGCGAGCTGCCGCCATCAATATCATCCCCACGACCACTGGCGCCGCCAAAGCGGTCGGATTGGTCATCCCCAAACTAAAGGGCCGTTTCGATGGCATGTCCATGCGGGTGCCCACTCCAACGGTCTCTGTTGTAGATTTCGTGGCCACCATCGAAAAACCCACCACCACCGAAGCGCTGTTAGAAGCGTTCCGTGCCGCGGCCAACGGCCCCATGAAAGGCATCCTGGGCGTCAGCGAAGAGCCTCTCGTAAGCATGGATTTCAAAGGCGATCCTCGCTCATCCATCATCGACGCTCAATTCACCCAGGTCTTGGATGGCAACATGGTCAAGGTGATTGCCTGGTACGACAACGAATGGGGATACTCAAGCCGCGTCGCCGACCTCTGCAAATACATTTATGACAAAGGCGTCTAAGTCTCCCCAAGAGCTCCGAGAGGTGCACAAGGCCTGGGGGCAGCCGTTGGCTGCTTTCGGGCCCCTCTCGGAGGATGGGGCGAAGGAGGCATTATGAACAAAAAAACTGTACGGGATCTCAGCCCGCAGGGACGACGCGTGCTGGTAAGGGTGGATTTCAATGTGCCACTGGATGAACGCCAAAGGATCACCGATGACGCTCGTATTCGCGCGGCCCTTCCGACCATCACATATCTGGCGGAACGGGGAGCCAAACTGGTGCTGATGTCTCATTTAGGGCGCCCCAAGGGACAGCGGGACCCCAGGCTCAGCCTGGCGCCGGTTGGTCGTCACCTGCAGGAACTGTTGCCCGACTATCGGGTGCGTATGGCCAGCGACGTGATTGGCCCCGATGTGGACACGTTGGTCAAAGCCATGGAGCCCGGCGATATCGTGCTCCTGGAAAACCTTCGCTTCTATCCGGGCGAGAAAAAAGGCGATCTCGAATTCGCTACAGCCCTGGCCGCATATGGCGATGATTACGTCAATGACGCCTTTGGCACCTGTCATCGAGCTCACGCTTCGATGGTAGCCGTACCTCAGGCTATTCGCGCCAAAGGCGGCTCTGCCGTAGCCGGATTCCTGGTGGAAAAGGAAATTGCCTTCTTGGGCAACGCCGTCAATCACCCTGTTCGCCCCTTCTTCGCCATCTTGGGAGGAGCCAAGGTCTCCGACAAGATCGGCGTGATCCGCAATCTATTAAACAAAGTGGATGGACTCATTATCGGCGGAGGCATGGCCAACACCTTTTTCGCCGCCCAAGGCTACGAAATGGGAAAGTCTCTGGTGGAGACCGACGCTATCCCCCTCGCCAAGGAACTCCTAGCCGAAGCGGAGGACAAGCTCCACCTTCCTATCGACGTGGTCGCCGCGACCGAATTCAATGCGGATGCTGACGCAATAATTGTCCCCGCCGATCAGGTCCCAGCAAACCGGATGGTGCTGGACATCGGCCCGGAGAGCATCGCTCATTTTCAACAACTCTTGACCCCTGCAAAAACAGTGGTCTGGAACGGTCCCTTGGGCGTCTTTGAATTCCCTCGCTTTGCCAAGGGAACGTTTGCCATCGCCCAAACACTGGCAGGCCTCGAGGATACCATCACCATTATCGGTGGCGGCGATTCTGCCGCCGCTATTAAAAAAGCGGGCTTGACCGATAAAGTCACCCACGTATCCACCGGCGGCGGCGCATCTCTGGTGTTCTTAGAAGGCAAACCACTGCCGGGCATCGACGTTCTGGATGACAAATGAGTTTTTTTGACCGACTGAAACAACTGCTCACCTCTTCAGCAAAAGACCGTCGCAACTATTGGATGTATGTCCGCTGTGATCGCTGCGGAGAAGTTATCACGGCGCGCGTTGATCTCTTCAATGACCTCAGCCTGGATTTCGATAGTAAACAATATCATGTCCACAAAGTCCTGGTGGGCGATGGCCGATATCGATGTTTTCAACGCATCGATGTCACTCTCATTTTCGACAAAAACAAACGTTTGATCGATCGCAGCATTCGTGGAGGCGTATTCCTCCACCCCACCGAGGTGGAGGAGGCTAAAGCCGCTTATGAACAAGCCATGGAGGCGGCCAAAGCGTAAGCTGAAGCGGAACGGCGGGCTCGTCAGCATGCCGAACTCCCCTCTTCGTCCCTAAAAAACGAGTAATCTTCTCTCTTTGGTCCCTTGAATTCAGATTCAGAAACGACGATATGAAACGAAAACCTATTATTGCCGGCAATTGGAAAATGCATAAAACCCTCGACGAAGCCTTGGCCTTGGTTCGGGGCATTCGCGAGGGCGTGGAAGGTATCAACCAGGTGGAGACGGTGGTGTGTCCTCCTCATATTTCGCTCCTGGCCGTTGCAGGCGCGCTGGCCAATAGCCATGTTGGCGTGGGCGCTCAAAACGTCTTCTTCGAAGAACAGGGGGCTTTCACCGGTGAGATTGCGCCGGGCATGCTGGAAGGTATGGTGCAATACTGCATCATCGGCCACTCGGAACGCCGAAATATCTTCGGTGAAAGCGATGAATGGGTCAACAAGAAGGCGCACGCCCTTCTTGCCCATGGCATTACTCCCATCATTTGTGTAGGCGAAAGTTTGGAGCAAAATCAAGCTGGCCAGACCGATGCTTTCGTGCGCGCGCAGGTCGAAGCGGCACTTGCAGGGCTCAGCGCCGATCAGGTGGCGTCGCTAGTCATCGCTTATGAGCCCATTTGGGCGATTGGCACGGGCCTGACTGCCAGCCCGGCCGAGGCGAATCAAATTATCGGCGTCACGATCCGCGGCGCCATCGCCGATCTCTATGACGAAACGACCGCCCAGACTGTGCGCATCCAGTATGGTGGTAGCACGAAACCGAATAACATTATCGGTTTCATGCAACAGCCAGATATCGATGGCGCTCTGGTTGGAGGAGCATCGCTCACCGTGGATTCCTTTGTGGAGATGGTGCGGCTGACAGCAAGCTTGTATTGATCCGTAACACCAACACCCCTGACCCCCCCTCCGAGAGGTGCGCGGACTCTTCATGGTGCTACGGGGTCGCACCTCTCGGAGGCGATTTTCATCACATCCATGCCTGGTGCCTGGTCTCCGCTTCTCTGGTCTGCACTCTTTCTAAGCGCCATCTGGTGGCTGACCCGCAAGTTGGCGTTTTTTCTCATCACAGCCATCTATCAACTTACGGGATCACAGCAAGTGGCGGTCGTCACCTATGCGTTGCTGTTTCTGCCAGGCACGCTAGTCCATGAGCTCGCCCATTGGCTCATGGCGAAGCTGTTGGGGGTTAAGACGGCTGGATTTGACATCTTGCCCAAGGTGACCAAAAGTGGCGAAGTGCGTCTGGGCTCGGTCGATGTTCGTGGGGGCGGACTGCTAGAGCACACGCTCATTGGGATGGCTCCCATGTTATTGGGAGGGTTCATCACGATTGGTCTCAGCTATTTATTGGTGGATGTGCAGGCGGTGCAACAAGCTGTGCAGAGTGAACAAGTTGACGCCATTATCCAGGCTTTTTTCCAGGCATTTCATCATCCTGACGCGCTGATCTTGCTCTATTTGTTATTCACCATCAGCAGCAGTATGTTTTTAAGCGCCAGCGACCGCGCGCCTATCCAACAGATGGCTCTCTATCTGATGCTTGTATTGCTGCCCCTCTATCTTTTTGGTTTCATGCCCAAGTTCCCACAAGCCTGGTCACAAGCTATCGCCGGAATGTTTGGGGTCTTTGCGTCAGGTTTGGCGGTGGCGCTGGCGGTGCATGTGGTCATGACCATCATCGCCGGCGTGATTTACGGCGTTGTGCGTGCATGGCGTGGATAAACCGCCCGGAGGTTGGCGCGGTTGCGTTGATAAACTTGTCGTTCAATACACTTCGGGGACGAAGTTTTGATATTCCATGGGAGGGCGCACATAACGACGGCGAGGGAGCGGACGCGGGGGCAAATCAATTGGGCCTGGCGTCAAATCCTGGTATGGCACCATGCTTAATAGATGATGAATGGTGTTTAATCGGGCCCGCCGCTTGTCATCGGAATTGACAACCCACCAGGGCGCTTGTTTGATATCGGTATAAGCGAACATCTCGTCCTTGGCCCGCGAATATTCTTCCCATAACTCGCGCGCCTTCAAGTCCATCGGGCTCAACTTCCAACGTCTGGTGGGATCTTTCGCTCTCGCCCGAAAACGCCGCTCCTGCTCTTCCTGGCTCACCGAAAACCAATATTTGATCAAAACGATACCTGAACGCACCAGCATCCGCTCAAAATGTGGCGTCGAACGTAAAAATTCCCAATACTCCCCTTCGCTGCAAAAGCCCATCACGCGTTCAACGCCCGCCCGATTGTACCAGCTACGATCAAAAAGCACCATTTCTCCTGCTGCTGGCAGATGAGCGACATAACGCTGAAAATACCATTGTGTTTTCTCTCGTTCGGTCGGCACCCCCAACGCGACAACGCGCACGACCCGCGGATTTAGACGTTCGGTGATGCGTTTGATAACTCCCCCTTTCCCGGCGGCGTCCCGTCCTTCAAAAAGCACGACCACCCGTAACC
>WFTO01000010.1 GCA_015485435.1 Anaerolineae bacterium
CCCCCACAGATCACCATCGGCCCCATCAGCCTCGATGTGGCCGCCCATCTGGTGCGCCGTCGCGGCCAACCTGTCGACCTAACCGAAAAAGAATTCGCGTTGCTCGAAGCGCTCATGAGCCGCGCCGGACAAGCCGTGCACCGACATCAGCTCCTCGATCTCGTCTGGGGCGAGGATTGGATTGGCAACCCGCGCACACTAGACGTCCATATTCGTTGGCTGCGTGAAAAACTTGAAGACGATCCTTCGAACCCCAAACTCATCCATACGGTGCGCGGTTACGGATATCGTTTCGTCGCCCCCGACGAACACCTTTAAGCCCTCCCAAACGCCTGTAACAAGCGACCACCATCTGACGGTCTTCATGCCACTTTTCTCTGATGAAGTTCCTGCAACGTTTTGATCCCCGAAAAAGCCTGACCGTTCGCATCATCATGGTCAACCTGGCGCTGATTCTCTTAGCCCTGGGTAGCCTGGTGCTGTGGACTGGATATCGTTTGCAAAAAAGCATCATCGAAAGCGCCGAATCGGAATTAGAGGTGCGCTCGCTCATCGTCGCCAACGGATTACGTGAACCTATCCAACAGCAATTGGCGTATGAAGAGGCTTATAAGGAAAAAGGTGGGAATGATCATGAGGAAGAGGAGGATGGAGAGAAAGATGGGGAAGGGGGCGATGATAATGGCGATCATGAGCTCGTTTTCGCGCCCATCGGCGATCGGGATTTCAAAGCGATCGTCGACAGCTACGCCAACGAAATGAACGCCCGGGTCACTATCCTCGACCCGAATCTGGACGTTCGTTACTCCTCCGATCCCAACGTTCCGGTGCACATTGAAGACAGCCACCCCGAGATTTTGGCTGCGCTACAACAAACCGAAAACCACGATATTCGTTACGATGAATGGACCGATGAAATGCGGCTATTCGTCGCCGCCCCAATATTGGGGAATGAAGGCATTGAGGGGATTGTCCAGCTTTCCATTCCTATGAATGAGATTTCTGAGCAGGTGCGTTCGACCTGGCTGACATTGATCACGGCAGCGCTGGCTTTGACCGTGCTCTTTATTGCAGCCTCCATCGTGCTCGGCGAACAAATCACCCGGCCCTTGCATCGTCTGACCGCCGCAGCTCATCGACTTGCCGAGGGAGATCTAAGCACCCGACTGGATATGGACAGGCAGGATGAATTAGGAACTCTGGCTGCTGCATTTGACCACATGGCGGAAGAAATCAGCCAACTGCTGGCCAGAGAACGCGCCTTTGTCGCCAACGCATCCCACGAACTCCGCAGCCCCGTCACATCCATCCAATTGCGGGCGGAGTTATTGCAAATGGCGTCTCTGAGTGAAGAACGTCGCCAGCGCTACATCCGAGAAATCCGTCAGGAATCGGAGCAACTGGGACATCTCATTCAACAACTGCTGGACCTGGATCGCGTACAATCAGCCCCGCCCGCCGTCGGAGATCCGATCGATCCGGCGCCATGTTTGCGCAAGGTGTTTGCGCTGATGCAACCTCTAGGAGAAGCTGCAGGCTTGTCTATGCACGCATCCATTCCCACCACGCTCCCTGCCATTCGCATGGATGAAAAAAGTTGTGAGATCGTGATGCGTAACTTGCTTGACAACGCCATTAAATACACGCCCGCCGGAGGTGAGGTGCATCTTGAGACGCGCGCCACAGAAGCAGGCGTGGAGATAGTCGTCCGCGACTCAGGGATCGGCATCCCCGAGCAAGAGCTTCCCCTTGTATTCGAACGATTCTACCGCGTGGATAAAGCTCGCGATCGCACAGGCAGCGGCCTGGGATTAGCCCTCGTGAGAGATCTTCTGGCGCAATTTGGTGGGGATATTCGGGCCTGGTCCAAAGAAGGCGAAGGAACGGAGATGATCGTTCATTTTCCAAAAGCCGCTTAGGCAAACTTGTGCACTTGAAGGTTTCGGTCAACCATTGCATTGACAAGGAATTTCAAAGGGGCTAGAATTCCTTCAACAAGGGCCCCGTTGGCGCGTCGAAAACCGGCGCGCTCTATTTATCCCTTGAGTTTCGGCAACAACGACAACCCCGATCAACACCCTTTGTGTTCAACGGCGCCTTTTCGTAAGTCTGGGCGCTAGACTTTTTCATCTTCTCAATGGCGAGGTTATGGATATGACTATCATCGAAGAAGTTCGCGAACGCGTGGAAGCGTCTCGCGACGACATCATCCAATTCATGCGAGACATCGTCGCAATCCCATCCTACGATAGCCAAATTGGTGAGGTGGGCGAGCGTATCGCCCAGGAAATGCGCAAGCTAGGCTTCGAAGAGGTCCGTTTCGACGTTCAGGGGAACATCCTTGGACGTATCGGAAATGGTCCAAAGAAGATCGTCTACGATAGCCACATCGATACGGTGGGCGTTGGCGACCCAGAAGCCTGGGAATGGGACCCCTTTATTGGCAAGGTCGAAAATGGCATTCTTTACGCCCGAGGCGCTTGTGACGAAAAAGGCTCCACCCCGGGCATGGTCTATGGATTGGCCATCGCGCGCGATCTTGGTTTGTTGGATGGCTGGACGGTTTATTACTTCGGGAATATGGAGGAATGGTGCGATGGCATCGCCCCCAATGTTCTGGTCGAAGTGGAGGGAATCCGTCCCGACTTTGTCGTTATTGGCGAACCCACCAAGATGCAAATTTATCGTGGGCACAAGGGACGGGTCGAAATGCAAGTCGTCGCCAAGGGGCGCAGCGCACACGCGGCCAGCAATGAACTTGGAGATAACGCCATCTACAAAATGCTTCCAGTGATTGCTGGCATACGCGATTTAGAACCCCAATTGGGTGATGATCCCTTCCTGGGACATGGCAAGATCACCGTCTCGGATATGCGCGTGAAAACCCCGAGCATCAATGCCGTGCCAGACGAAGCCACGATTTTCATCGATCGGCGGATGACCTTTGGTGAAGACAAAGATGAAGCGGTGGCGCAGGTGGCTGCGCTGATTCCGGAAGGTCAGGAAAAGGACTTTGAAGTCTCCATTTTGCAATATCGCGACAAAAGTTACACCGGCTTTGTGTTCGAAGTCGAGAAGTACTTCCCCGCCTGGGCGCTGCCCGAGGACGCCCCCATTGTTCAGGCCGGGGTGGCCGCAGCCAGCGCCTATCTGGGGCGCCCCGTTCCCACAGGCAAATGGAATTTCTCGACCAACGGCATCTACTGGATGGGAAAGGCGGGCATCCCCAGCATCGGCTTCGGCCCTGGCGATGAAATCTACGCGCATACAGTCTTAGATCAGGTGCCTCTGAACGAAGTTGTCGATGCAGCAGGCTTCTACGCCCTCTTCCCGCATTACTTAAAACAATCCGCGGGTTAACCCAACCCATCTCATTACACGCAACCAGACTTTGAAAAACAATGGCAGAACCTGGCCCAATCGCACCCTGGTTCTGCCATTGTTCCGCTCAGTAGAGTTTCCTTCCTCATCGTTACTTTTGGGAGCCATGACCATGATCCAACCCGTTTTACTCTTTCCCGGCCAGGGCTCACAAGAAGTGGGCATGGGAGCCGACATCGCTGCCCATTCGCCTGCCGCGGCAGCCACTTTTCAGCAAGCGGATGACGTCCTGGGCTTTCCTCTGTCCAAACTCTGTTTCGAGGGGCCGGAGGATATGCTCACAGACACCATCAACGTACAACCGGCGCTGCTCACCGTCAGCATTGCCGCCCTGCGCGCCGTCGAAGAACAACTCGGCCATCCTATCCAGGCCGCGGCCGCGGCAGGTCACAGCCTGGGTGAATACAGTGCACTGGTGGCCGCGGGCGCACTGAAATTTGAAGATAGTTTGCGTCTGGTTCGCGAACGCGGGCGCCTCATGAAGCTGGCCGGTGAACGAGCGCCCGGAGGCATGGCCGCGATCATTGCTCTGGATACCGAAAAAGTTGTGGAAATCTGCCAACAGGCCAGCCGTGACGATGATGGCGTGGTGGTGATTGCCAACGACAATTGTCCTGGACAGGTGGTGATCTCGGGCAATGAAGGCCCTCTGAATCGCGCGATGAGCCTGGCGAAAGAAGCAGGCGCCCGCAAAGTCGTACGTCTGGCGGTTTCCATCGCAGCGCACAGCCCTCTGATGGGGTCCGTCCAGCAAGAATTTGCATCCGCCGTCTCCCAGGCCAACATCTATCCCCCGAAGTTCCCCGTCATCGCCAACATCACAGCGCAACCCCTGGACACTGTCGAGGCAATTCGAGAGGAGCTGGTTGGTCAACTACAAAATTCTGTGCAATGGACCCGATCAATGCAATATCTCATAGGACAGGGGCACGAGCTCTTCATCGAATTCGGTCCGGGCAAGGTCCTTGCAGGACTTATGAAACGCATTGATCGCCGGTTTCGCAAAATGCCTGCTGTGGCCACCTGGGAAGATGTCCAGATCGTGGTCGAAAAATTAAGTCAATCCTGATTTTTCCATTTCTCAACCCAATTTTCCTCGAAAGGAGTGATGATACATGTTTGATCTCAGCAACAAAATTGCCTTGGTCACCGGTGGATCGCGCGGCATCGGCGCGGAAATCGCGCGTCAGCTGGCCGCGGCCGGCGCCACTGTCGTTGTCAATTTTCACCACAGCGAAGAGGCCGCCTCTCAGGTGGTGGCGGATATCGAAGCCGCTGGTGGTCGGGCCCTGGCAATGCAAGCAGATGTCAGCGATTTTGCCCAGGCAAATGCGATGATCAAAAACATCAAAAAGGAATTTGGACGCCTAGACATTCTGATCAACAACGCTGGTACAACCCGCGACAACGTTATCGCTTTAATGAAAGAGGAAGATTGGGATATCGTCATCCGAACCAATCTAAAAAGCGCCTGGAATTGTTCCAAAGCGGCCACCAGACTGATGATGCGTCAGCGTTGGGGCCGCATTATTAACATCTCCAGCGTAGCAGGCGTTTATGGCAATGCCGGACAAAGCAACTACGCCGCATCCAAAGCTGGCATGATTGGGCTTGCCAAAAGTCTGGCGAAAGAATTGGGCCCGCGCAATATCACTGTCAATGTGATCGCCCCCGGGTTCGTCCCCACAGACTTAACCAATTATCTTCTTGAAGATGAGGAGATGAAAAAGACGATCATTGAACACACCTCGGTCCGCCGATTGGGGCGGCCCGAGGATGTCGCCGCGCTGGCCGTCTATTTGGCCTCGGAAGAGGCAAGTTTCGTCACCGGACAAGTCATCGCCGTAGATGGCGGTTTGGCCCTTTGAATCACGAAAAGGTATACTTGCATCAAAGGAGAGGAGCCATCAGCCCCGATTGGGGCGCCTTTTTGGCTCCCTCAGTCATTCTCATTTTACCCCACACGACGTTGCATTTCACGCTGGCGCTCATCCCTGTTCCCCATTTATGACGCATGTCATCCCGGGCAAGATCACAATCTCGCCCAATGTCCTGACCACGATCGTCACTCAAACCGCGTTGGACGCCAATGGCGTGCGCGCCCTGGGTGCGCGTGCTCCACAAATTGTCGATGTCAAAGGCCAAAAAGCGGTTGCTTCGGGCGTTGAAGTTGTGATCAAAGACAATACTGTTTATGTCGCCCTGAACGTGGATGTGACTCCCGACGCAAACATGATGACGTTGGCAGAAACCTTGCAGCGAGATATCGCCCGCAATATCGAACATATCCTTGGCATGCAAGTCGCCAGAGTAGATGTCACCATCGGAGATATTGCCTTCTCATGAAGTCTCAACGACACCGAGCACGACAGATCGCACTTCAGGCGCTTTACGAAATCGACATGACCAATCACCCTCCCGGTCAAGTCCTCCAACGGCATATCCGCAGCTTGAGACGCCCCTTGCCTGAGGGCGCGGCGGAGCTGTTGCAAGCCATCGTTCAGGGCGTAATGAACAAACGCGACGAGTTGGACCAGGTGATTGGACATTTTGCTCCGGAATGGCCTGTATCTCAAATCGCCGCCATCGATCGCAACATCCTCAGGATTGCCCTGTGGGAAATCAACTTCAACGATACCCCCATCAAAGTCGCCATCAACGAGGCAGTGGAATTGGCCAAGGAATATGGCGCTGAGACCAGCTCTCGATTCGTCAATGGCGTGCTAGGCGCTGCAACCCGTAAGCAGGGTGAAATGCAGGCCATTTTGCAGTCGCTTCCCCAGAACAACGAGGAAATCGTCCCAGACGATGATATGAAAGCCCCCATTCCTCACCCTGTAAAAAATCCGCTTTCATCACATGATAGATAATCCTTCCCTGGCATGACAATGGCATGACTCCCCATCACGTGGGGACGATGCTCACAGGTCATCAGAAGCTTATGTTTAACATCGGTTTAGGCGAACTTTTCTTTATCGCGTTACTGGCGCTGGTTGTTGTCGGCCCTGAACGCTTGCCGAAGGTCATGCGCGAATTCGGGCGCATCGTCCGTCAAATCCGGCTGGTAGTGAATGAAATGACCAGCCAGTTTGCAGATGAATTGCAACCGATCCAGGAATTGCAAGAGCCCATCCAGGAATTGCAGCAGCTGGTCAGCGACATCAACCCGGTCAAGCAGGTCACCAAAATCGCCGTTGATCTGGATACGAAAGCCAACACCTCCCCTACAGCTACCATCATCCAAAACGCTCCGCCGAAAAACGCCAAGCCGTCGAACCTGGTCAAACCTACCGCGGCATTCCGGACGTCGCCTCCGCCTCGATCTGCCACAAACCCTGTAAAAATTATTGCTCAGGCCAAATCTCACGAGCCTCAACAACCTTCCTCTGAACAGCACGATTCATGACAGCCGAAAACGAGCGCAGCTCTCAGGATCGCTCACCAGCCACACCTACATCATCGCCTCCGATGGCCCCGCCCCCGTTGGCGACCGATGCCGAAGAGGCGCAACCGATCATCGAACATTTGAAAGAATTACGGGATCGTTTGCTTAAAGCCACGCTGGCATTGGTGATTGGGGCGGCCATCGGCCTGGTGTTCGCCAAACCCTTCCTGGAACTGCTGACGTCTCCCCTCCAGGGCGCCAGCGAGTTGCAGCTCCTCAAACCTACGGAATCAATTTTCATTTACCTCAAAGGCGGGCTGATTCTCGGAGTCATTATTGCCAGCCCATTCATTCTCTACCAAATCTTTGCCTTTATTGTGCCCGGGCTGACGCCGCGAGAAAAGCGAGGGCTGTATCTGGTGTTGCCCCTCGCTGCCGGACTTTTTTCCCTGGGGATTGCGTTCGCGGCATTCATCGTTCTACCTTTTACATTGCGTTACCTGCAGACCTTTCTTTCTGACCTGGCCATTAGCCAATACTCCTTTGGCGAGTACATGAATTTCGTGCTCAGTTTCCTCTTTTGGCTGGGTGCGGCTTTTGAACTCCCCCTATTCATTGCCATCCTGGCGCGATTGGGCATCGTAACGCCGGAGCAACTGCAGGGGACATGGCGGTATGCGGTTGTCATTATCGCCATCCTTTCTGCGGTCATCACCCCCACACCCGATCCATTTACCATGTCTTTGGTCATGATTCCCTTGCTTGGGCTTTATGTGTTAGGAGTCATCATGGCGAAGGTTGCCTACAAACCGCGAGAGAATCCTCCAAGGTCTTCTTCTCCTAGCAACTAATCCGTCGTTACGCAATCAAATAAGGAGGTTCTTCAACGATGAAGAGCAAACAACGAGTGATCATCTTGGGCGCTGCCGGGCGTGATTTTCACAATTTCAATGTCGTCTTCCGCGATAACCCCGCTTACGAGGTCCTTGCCTTCACCGCCACGCAGATTCCCAATATCGAAGGCCGCCGGTATCCTCCCGAATTGGCTGGCCGATATTACCCGGAAGGCATTCCCATCCTGCCGGAAGCGCGCCTGGAACAGATTATCAGGGAGCAGGACGTGGATGTGGTTGTTTTCTCCTATAGCGATGTCTCTCATGAGTATGTGATGCACCTGGCCTCTCGATCCGCTGCCGCTGGCGCGGATTTTTGGTTATTAGGGGGAAAACAGACCATGTTAGCAAGCAGCAAGCCGGTTATTGCCATCACCGCGGCTCGCACCGGTTGCGGCAAAAGCCAAACCACGCGTCACGTCACCGATATTTTGCAAGGCTTGGGAAAAAACGTTGTCGTTGTTCGACATCCCATGCCTTATGGCGATTTACGCAAGCAGATGGTGCAGCGATTTGCCTCGTATGAGGACCTGGATCGTCACGCCTGCACCATTGAGGAGCGCGAGGAATATGAACCTCATCTGGATCGAGGGTTAATCGTTTATGCAGGCGTCGACTATGAAACCATTTTACGTCAAGCGGAAAAGGAGGCAGACATCGTGCTTTGGGACGGGGGAAACAATGATCTCCCCTTCTTCACGCCCGATCTCTTGATAACCGTGGTCGATCCTCATCGTCCGGGCCACGAGCTGCGGTATTGGCCAGGTGAAGCCAATGTGCGCATGGCGGACGTCATCGTAATCAACAAAATCGACACAGCCGACTTTCAACACGTCTTGACAGTGCGGCAGAACATTGCACAGCTAAATAAGAAGGCGATCGTCGTCGATGCCGCTTCGCCCATCTTTGTCGACGATCCTTCGACCATCCGCAACAAGCGCGTCCTGGTCATTGAAGATGGTCCCACGCTCACCCATGGCGGCATGACCTATGGAGCTGGCGTCATTGCGGCCAAGCGCTTTGGTGCGGCCGAGATCATCGATCCCCGCCCTTGGGCAGTGGGCACCATTGCCGACACCTTCGCCAAATATCCCGACATTGGCCTCATCTTGCCAACCATGGGATATGGCGAGACGCAACTCCGCGACCTGGAAGCCACCATCAACAAAATCCCGTGCGATCTCGTCATCATTGCCACTCCCATTGATCTGGCTCGCATCATTCACATCAAGCACCCCACCCAACGCGTGCGATACGAATTGCAACCCATCGGTCAACCCACATTAGCCGATATTCTCAAGGCGCGCTTTAACGACTAACATTCCCATTTCTTTGCACGGTAAACAATCAGCTCATGACAGGCATTTCCTATCCCATACCCCCTGTCATGAGCTTTTTCGATCCATCCTTCCTCGCCTGTTCCGAACATAAGATGGCAGGACGAGGATGGCGCGTTAGCTTTCATCATTCATGATTGCTAACTCCTTAGGTAGGCGACTTGACGCCATATGCTGCTCTGAACGACGCTTCTCTCCGCGGCCTGGGCGTCAAACGTAAAACGTCATGATTTGGCATCGTTCGCCTCGTTTTCATGCGAAATATGACGTTTGACGCATGACGTTTGCAGACCTCACGCCATCCGCGTCTCTTTGGTTTTGGCGGGATGAACGCAGACGTAAGCAGTGACAATGATGGATGATGACCTACCCGCGCTGATCGGCGTTGCGAAGCATCTGCGTCATCCGCGTGCCCATGTTCATCGGTATCGGCGCGGGCAGGCCCGACGTTGACCTGTTCACAAGAAATGGAGTGCGGCAATCCGACGCCGACAGGCGCACAACTGACCGGATAGGATGGTAAACGATGGTCGGATATGATCTCTGCCATTCCACCATGGCAAGGCGAATGTCTGGCAAGACTCTGAAAGTTTGTACAGCAAGATGATGCTGATATACTTCTCAAACCATGGAGCCGCCTTTCCATCGAAACGTTGTCATTTCCCATGCAAGCCATTTCATGCAACATAGGGTACAGCCCATGAGTCCAGAACATCAGGAAACCCTCATCCTTCTTGAAACCAACCTCGACGATATGCCAGCAGAATGGATCGGCCCCTTGCTGGACCTTTTGTTCGATGAGGGGGCGCTTGACGCGTGGCTGACCCCAATTCACATGAAAAAGAATCGCCCCGCGGTTCAGCTAAGCGTTCTTTGTTCGCCCGAACGAGCCCAAACGTTGCGCATGATGATCTTCACACACACCAGCACCTTAGGAATCCGCCAGCAAGAAATTCAACGCTATTTTCTCCCTCGCCATATAGAGAAAGTCATCACGCGTTTTGGACCCATTCGCATGAAAGTAGCCGAGTATGGGCCCGGACAATGGAAAGCCGCGCCAGAATTTGAAGACTGCCTTTTGGCGGCACAAACACACCAGATTCCACTACGGGAAGTATTTGGGGCAGCGCTACGCGCCTGGAGCCAAACACAGAAGAATGAGGAGTCCTCATCTTAGCGTCATCCTCTCGCCCGCGCACTGCAACCAGGTGGGGATTCACATTTTTGCAGGCGTTTATTATGCGGTGACCTGTTTCTTTGCTACAATAAAGCGTCTCATTTCAGCACATCGTTTCCGCCGCTCCCTCCTCCCATGGCGAGATCGCGTGCATGTGGCCTGTCATGAAATCTCAACACCACCAGTGTTATGTCATCTTGTTCCACAAAGCCATCTGATTCACGAAGGAGCAATGGGTCTACCTCCAAGAAACGGGCTCGACGCCCCTTCGTGATTTCGTGTCTGCGTGGTAGCAAGGCCCAGGGGAGGCGTGCACCGAAAACCTGGAGAAGCCGCCAACAAGCAGTCGCCATCCTTGTCGTACTTTTGGCCTCTTGGCTCTCCATCGCTGCCGGCCCACCCATTTGGAAGAGCAACCATCATCAGCCAATTCAGCTCACCCTTGGACAAATACAGGAACTTCAGGCCATTCAACGTGGACCGCGCCCCCAGTCAGTCGCTGGCGTGATAGAAGACAGAAAGAGCGGGGCCTCTTATGGCAGTGGCGCGTTGATGACCCACTGCCAATGGCCAGCGTCACCAAATTAATGACTGTCCTGGTGGCGCTAGAGACCTTGTCGCCCGATGACGTCATCACCGTCCCCGACGCCGCGGTCATCCATGACGCCAGCAGCGCCCGAATGGGACTACGTACAGGGCAGCAGGTCCATGTCCGCACGCTACTTTACGGCGCATTACTCCCCTCTGGCAATGATGCGGCGCTGGCTTTGGCCATTGCCGCCGCCGGCGATGAAGCGTCATTCGTAGCCAAAATGAATGAACGCGCTCAGGAATGGGGATTAACCCAAACCCACTTCGTCAACCCACATGGCCTGGATGCGCCAGGCCATTACGCCAGCGCACGAGACCTGGCTCAACTTGCCCGTCGCGCTCTGGCCAACCCCACCATTGCAGAAATTGTCGCTACTCCCGCCATCACCATCGAGGGTTTTAAGCTAAAAAACACCAATCAGCTCCTTACCACCTATCCTGGTGCGTATGGCGTCAAGACTGGCACAACCGACCATGCCGGACAGGTCCTCATCGGCGCGGCGCGTCGTCAGGAAGGCGATGTCCTCACGGTGGTGTTGAACAGTCCTAACCGCTTTGACGAAACAGCTCGCCTCATGGACTACTACTTCCGTCATTGGCTATGGGTGGACGTTGGTCTGCGCCGGGATGTGTTAAATCGTGTGACTGCCCCCAACGGCGTCACCTATCTGCTTTACACCCAGGCAGCACCACTATTTATCCAACGATGGCAACTTCTCGAATTGCGTCCTCTACGCATCATCCAATTCGAAGAACCATCTTTGCAACCAACAGGCCTGTATCAGGTCTGGTTTGGTGACGAAAAAAAAGTCGAATTGCCCATCCACTTTCAACCACTGCCCTGACATTCCCGAGCGCCCTCGTAATTTTTTGCCGATCATTGCATCCATGCGCCTGAACAAATTCCTGGCACAAGCCGGCATCGCTTCCCGTCGCGCTGCAGATAGACTCATAGCAGCCGGTAGAGTTCGCGTCAATAACCGAATTATCCGTGAAATGGGCGTGCAGATCGACCCTACAGTAGATAAAGTCACGGTGGATGGCCAACCGGTGCAGCCTCCCCGACAGAACTTCACTTATATACTTCTCAACAAACCACGCGGATACATCACCAGCCGTAAAGACACGCAAGGGCGTCCCACCATTTACACCTTGCTTCCCTCTCAATATCATCGGTTACATCCGGTGGGACGTCTGGATTTTCAAAGCGAAGGGCTTGTGATCCTCACCGATGATGGTGATCTTACCTTGCGGCTTACTCATCCCACCTTTCGCCACGAGAAAGAATACTGGGTGCAAGTGCAGGGCCAGGTCCCCGAGGTCGTCCTCCACAAACTTCGCAAAGGCGTCCAGTTGCACGATGGGCTCGCCCGGGCCCGGGTGCGCTATCTGGGAAAAATCCCGCCCGAACAACGTTTTTGGATCCAACATGATCCCAAACACACTTGGTTAGCATTCATTCTTCATGAAGGTCGCAATCGTCAGATCCGCCGTATGTGCGCTGCGGTTGGGTTACGAATACGTCGATTGGTGCGTGTTCGTGTTGACGCAATCCATCTAGGTGACCTCAAGCCCGGTCAGTGGCGATTAGCCACAAAAAAACAACGCAAAATCATTGACCGTATCAAATCAACACCCATATCCAATTCATAGGATGCCCCGCATCCCATAATGTCTATCAATCCCATTATCCTATTCTCAACATGCCCCACAACCATCCAGTCATCGCAATAGACGGCCCTGCTGCCTCGGGCAAAAGCACCGTTGGTAAACTTGTCGCCAGAGAATTGGATTTTCTTTTCTTTGACACAGGCGCTTTGTATCGAGCGGTCACGCTGGCGGCGCTGAATCGTGGCATTCCCATTGACGACGAAGCAAAAATTTGCGAACTCGCCAAGCAAATCCACATCGATCTCATCCCTTCCAGCCAACAAGATGGTCGTCCCTACACCGTCCTGGTGGATGGGAAGGACGTCACCTGGGACATTCGTCAGGAAAAGGTGGACGCCCACGTCTCCACGGTCAGCGCCTATCCTGGCGTACGCGAAGCGCTCAAGCATCAACAACGCCGAATCGCTCGGCAGGGTAGAGTGGTCATGGCAGGACGAGACATCGGCACAGTGGTTTTTCCCGAAGCGCCCCTAAAAGTGTATTTAGACGCCTCTCCCGAGGTGCGCGCCCGTCGTCGCTGCGAAGAGCTACGCGCCCGTGGAGAACACGCCGATTATGAGGAGATCCTGGCTGGCGTCCGGCATCGCGATGCGATTGACAGCTCACGGGCCACCGCGCCATTGCGGATTGCTCAGGATGCGGTGGTCATTAATACGGACCATTTGACCATTGACGAAGTTGTTCAAGAAATCATTCGTCTTGCTAAAGAACGTCAGCTGGTAAACGCCTGAATAATGACCTCCAATCGCCATCGCGACTTCCGCTGGGTAGCAGCGCCCAACGCCCCTAACCGTTGGCAAGTCCGTTTTTGGCTTGGCGTCGCTGCACTCCTGGACCGCCTCTTGTTGCGGGCTGACGTTCAGGGATTGGCGCAATTGCCAGCCTCTGGACCGCTAATCCTCTATTACAACCACATTCATTACGCCGATCCTGTCGCCATCATGGTTCGACTGCGTAACAAGCGTTACGTGGTGCCCATGGCCAAAGCCGAGCTGGAACAGACCTTTTTCCTGGGTTGGGCGGCGGGTTCCTACGGCACGATTTTTGTCAAACGCGGCGAGCCAGACATCCCTGCTCTGCGCGCGGCTCTGGCAGTGTTACAGGCGGGTTACGCATTGCTTATTGCACCGGAAGGTACCCTCTCACCCAACGGAAAACTGATCCCCGCAGAAAAGGGTTTGGGACTTCTGGTGTACCGAACGCAAGCCACGCTGATGCCCGTTGGCATTTGGGGCACGCGCGCATTCCCCTCATCCCTGAAACGCCTGACGCGTCCAATCATCCATTACCGTTTTGGATCGCCATTTCGTTTTCATTTGCCAGCCACCATCAAACGCCGCGAAGCCGAAGCATTGATCACCGATTACGCCATGCGTCGGCTCGCACAATATTTGCCTGTGGATATGCGGGGCGTTTATTCAGATCCGCCGCCAAAACTCTCTTTCGTGGAGGAACTCTAATGGTTGACATTATAGACCTGCATTTTCAGAATGAGCCCGAAATCATTGCCAGTTATGTATTGCGGGGACCGAAAGGTGTCGCCCTGATCGAAACCGGGCCAGGATCCACGGTCGAACACCTATTACGAGGCTTAATGCGATTAGGCATTGCCAAGGAAGAAATCACCGACATCCTCCTCACTCACATCCATCTGGACCATGCTGGCGCTGCAGGGTACATGGCGCGCTTAACAGGAGCCACCGTCCATGTCCATCATGTCGGCGCACCTCACATGATCAACCCGACCAAACTTCTGGCCTCCGCTAAACGCATTTATGGGGATCAAATGGACTCGCTATGGGGTGAATTCCTCGCTGTGCCTGCAGAGCAGGTGCATGTTTTACAAGATGGCGACATCATCGACGCGGCGGGCATCCCCATCCAGGCCATTGACACCCCTGGTCACGCATACCACCATATGGCCTACTGGCTTGATGGACTGTGTTTCACCGGCGATATCGCCGCCGTGCGATTACCCGGCTATGACCACATTCGCCTTCCCACGCCACCCCCAGAGTTCCATCTTCAGCTCTGGAAAGAGAGTATCGAAAAACTGCGCTCACTACACCCAGATGCCATCGCCCCCACCCATTTCGGATCTTACGAAGACGTCGACGCACACTTCGACCAGGTCCTTGACAAACTGGACACGCTAACGAATTATTTACGCCAACGGGCGCTGGCTGGCGATTCGCCGGAACAAATGATGGCGGACCTCCCTGGTTGGCTGGCAGATCAGGCCCGTCGCGAAGGAGTCGCCCCAGAGGGCGTTCATCGCTATGAGGTGGTGGTGCCCAGCTACATGAATGTCACTGGCGTCTTGCGTTACTTCCGCAAGGTCGAAGGGATCGATCTTGCCGCCGCTTGAGATTGCGTTGTAAAACGTCATGCGTTAAACGTCATATTTCGCATAAAAACGAGGCGAAAGAGGACAAATCATGACGTTTTTCGCTTGACGCCCCGGCCTGGGAGCGCAGCGCCGTTCAGAGCAGGCAACACGAGCGGCAGCCCGCCGATAGGGATGAAAATTGGCAGCAAGGAGCAGGGAGTAAGGAGCAGGGGGCCGTAAGTTGACCTGCCGACTGCGACTTGCCACCTGCAACCCTGACTTCATCTCCATCGCGTCCCGCCGGATGTGTCATCCAGCGGGTTCGTCGTCTGCAACCAACGGCGGATCGCAGATCCGCCTCAGCGCAGATAGTTCATCATCAATCATGAATGATGAAAGCTTCGGCGTCTCTCTGCGTTTCATTCGCGTCATCTACGCGCTACATGCTATGTTCAAAGCAAGTAAGCAATCAATTCCCCTAAGTTTTCAATAATCCAATCGGGTGGAGGCCGCCATTGTTCCGCTTCCGCTCGACTCGTCGCTCCGGTAAGGGTGATCGCGGTTCTCATGCCAGCGCGTTGCCCCATGCGGATATCCGTTTCCAATCGATCGCCCACCATCAAGCACCGCTCCGGGGGCAATTGCAGCCGCTCCAGGGCCGCCGCAACCATCCATGAAGATGGCTTTCCAGCCAGCACATCAACCGATCTATCTGTGATATGCTCAAGAGCTGCCAGGATGGCTCCGGCATCCGGGATGGCGCCACCGGGCATGGGGCAGGCTTTATCGGCATTTGTTGCATAGAAATGCGCGCCTCGTAGCAATGCCTGATAAGCGATATTCAACTTCTTATAAGTGAACGTGCGATCAAAGGCCACAACCACGCCATCTATCTCCGCGACATCAATGACATGCTTGGGGTCACCGGGAACATCATCCACGATCTGAAGATGATGAGAACGTAACTCCTCGAATAATGGCGGCTCTCCAATCACAAACAACCGTTGGTCGGAAGCAACTCGGGCCAGATATCGCCCCAACACATACCCCGAGGTAATGACATCATCTGGGGTTGCTGGAATGCCCAATCTGGTTAGCTTGGAAGCGTAATCGCTGCGGGGCTTCAACGGCTTGTTACTGATGAACAAGACGCGCATGCCAGCGGAGCGCAATCGAGCGATGGCCTCGGGCGCCGCGGGCAAAGCTTTCTCTCCCAGATAGACGGTGCCATCCAGGTCCAAAAGCACGGCTTGAATATCGCCAGAAATCCTTTGAGGGTTCATGGGTGCAACATAGAGCGAACGAAACATGCGCTCAAAGGGCGGCTACCACC
>WFTO01000011.1 GCA_015485435.1 Anaerolineae bacterium
GCGGATATTTTCCACCATCTCTTCCGCATCCGCGCCGCCCTCTTCTTCGTATTGCACAAGAGCCCGCAACCATGCGACTTTGTTGGCGAAATTGGCGTCGTACTTACCGCCTCCTTCTTTGTATCGCCAATGTGCGGCAACGCCCTGTTCCGCCATTTCATGCATTTCCCTGGTTCGAATTTGCACTTCCATGTGCTTGCCGCCAGGGCCGATGACCGCGGTGTGCAAGGATTGGTAGCCATTGTCTTTGGGGCGGGCGATATAGTCATCAAACTCTCCAGGAATGGGCGTCCAACGGTTATGGATGAGGCCCAACACCGTGTAACAATCTGCGACCGATTCCACAATAATCCGGAACCCATGGACATCGTAGATTTCTTCAAAGGGAATGCCCTTGCGTTGCATTTTTCGCCAGATGGAGTAAATATGTTTTGGCCTCCCCTGAACATCCCCTTTGATGCCCGCTTTATCCAATTCCCGACGAATTTCCCTTTCCACTAGTTTGATGAATCGTTCTCTGCTCTCTCGACGTTGCGCCAGGGCTTCCTTCAATTGTTGGTAAATCTCTGGCTCTAAATAACGAAACGAAAGGTCTTCCAATTCCCATTTGATCTGCCACATCCCCAATCGATTGGCGACCGGGGCGAAGATCTCTAACGTCTCCCTGGCAATGCGCTTCCGCTTTGCGATGCTTGGGTGTCCATCCAGCGTGCGCATGTTGTGCAACCGGTCCGCCAGCTTGATGACCAAGATGAGCGGATGTTCGACCGAACTCATGAACAGCTGGCGCATATTCTCCGCCCATTCCTCCTTCCAGGTCGGGGTTCGCCTGGGCAGATTGCCATTTCCATTCAAGGGTTTGCCATGCCCATCCGTGGGCTCCAGCTCCTTCGCAGTCTGCTTCGAAAGTTTTGTCACCCCCATCACCAGCTTCATGACCCGAGTCCCAAACTGTTCTTCGATCTTCTGGGGCGAATAATCGCAATCTTCCACCACATCATGCAGCAGCCCGGCAATGATGGTGTCGGCGTCTGCATTCAGGTCGGCCAGAATGTCGGCCACAGCCAGGGGATGGGTGATGTAGTCTTCTCCTGAGCTGCGTTTTTGGCCCCGGTGGAGCTGATCGGCAAGGTCGTAGGCCTGGCGCACTCGAATGAGCTCATCAGGGGACATGTATTTTAGCTTGGCGAGGACCTGATCGATGGTCGGAGCGACATATTTCGCCATGGCAATCTCTTCTTCTTTGGGGAACAAAAGGCGTGTCCGAGCGAGGGCTTTGGCGCCATGAATGTGACGTCATGGGCAACATGCCTGTTTCCCCAAGGGGGTGGGTGGAAGTGGAAGACATTGTATGAAGCCGATGGGCTGAAAACAACAACAGGGACGCCATGGTAGGACGTCCCTGTCCACTTTCTATGTCATTATACCGCTATTTCGGAAAAATGGGTAGCTAAATGCCCAAATAAGCGTGCAGGCAACGACGCGGCCTCGAAGCGGTTCTTGGTGTGCAGCCGATGGGACAACAGACACCTCACTCCAAAACATGGCGCTGGTTAGTCGCGGTGAGCTCGCGCCTGTTGCAACAGCTCCTGAGCCGATTGACGTCCCGCATCGGTGTCGGCGCCCAACATGGCAGCCAATTCTCGGATCCTGGCCTCTTCATCCAATGCCTGAAGATGGCTGATGGTGCGGGTGCCGACCACCTGTTTGCTGACCAGCAAATGACGGTCGGCATAGGCTGCGATCTGAGGTAGATGGGTGACGCAAAGCACCTGATGATTTTCAGCCAGCGCCCGCAGCTTTTGTCCTACCACTGCGCCAACCCGTCCTCCAATGCCCTGGTCGATTTCATCGAAAATCAGAGTCGGTGTGGCGTCGGCTTGGGAGAGCACATGTTTCAGCGCCAGCATCAGCCGGGCGGCTTCGCCGCCAGACGCCACCTTGGCCAGGGGGCGCAAGGGCTCGCCTGGATTGGCGGAGACCAAAAACTGCACCTGATCGATGCCTGAAGAGGTGAAAGCCAGCCTTTGGTCTCCAACAAAGCAACCTTCGGGGTCCTCTCTCTGCTGGATGTCCACGAGAAAACGGGTTCCGCCCATCCTCAGGTCTGCCAGTTCTTGTTCGACGGCCTGCGCCAGTTGTTGCGCTGCCTCTTGGCGGGCAAGAGATAACGTTTCCGCCTTCTCGCCGATGAGACGAAGCAACTCCGTCTCGCGCGCCTCCAGGGATTCGGAGCGGGTTTCGCTATCTGCTAGTTTCGTCAGCTCCTCGCGGGCTTTTTCGCCAAAGGCCAGAATCTCTTCGATGGTGTCGCCGTATTTGCGTTTGAGGCGTTCGATAAGGGATAGACGATCTTCGACCTCAGCCAGTCGGTTGGGGTCGAACTCCAGGCCACTACCATAGGTGGCGATCTCTCTGGCAAGATCGTTGAGTCCTTCAAAGAGCGCTTCGGCTTGAGAGATAAGCGTCGTGAGATCGGGATCAAGCCTGGCCAGTTTCTCTAAATGGGTCATAGCCTGCCCGATGATGTCCAACGCGGAGGGGTTTTCACCATCTCCCTCAGAAAGCAGGGCATTCACCATGGCAGCCTCATTCATCAACGCCTCCGCATTCGAGAGACGACGCCATTCTCGTTGTAGCTGTTCCTCTTCATCGGGCAGGAGGCCAGCATTTTCGATTTCTTCCACCTGATAGCTAAGCAGATCGATGCGGCGCGCGATCTCACGGGCGTTGTGGCGTAAATGATCCAATTCAGCACGCACCTGACGTAATTCAGCCACCAGGGTTGCCAGTTCCGAGCGAGGTGTTTTGAGCTTGGCGTAGGCATCAAGGAGATCGATGTGCGTGCGTGGCTGCAGAAGAGAGAGGTGTTGTCCCTGGCCATGGATGTCCACCAGCATGTCTCCTAATTCGGCCAGCAGCGCCTGGGCCACAGCCCTGCCGTTGATGCGGGCCACGGTTCTTCCCCCGCGCCGAATCTCTCTTGAAAGCATGACCATCCCTTCCTCGTCCTCCAATTCATGTGCGCGCAGCCAATGTTGCACTCGAGTTTCCGCCAAGCCCGACAGCTCGAACAGTCCTTCGATCCGAGCCAATCGTTCTCCGCTTCGCACCATTTCCTGGCTGCCCTTGCCGCCCAGCAGCAGTTCGATGGCGTCGATGATGATGGATTTCCCCGCGCCGGTTTCGCCGGTCAGCACATTGAATCCGGGATGAAAAACCAGATGCAGATCATCAATGATAGCAAAGTGTTGAACGTGCAGTTCCACTAACATGATCGGAGAAGAAGTTCGCCAGGGGTTAGAACTTCAATCGGGCGTAGAATGTCGTAGTGGCCATAAATATGGCGATGAGGCTGGTGAAAATGGCCCAAAAGAGGACGCCGGTTCCCAGAGCGACGATCAAAAATCCGGCGACCAGGGCCAGGGAGCTCATGGTGGCGAAGTGTCGGGCGCGGCGTTTGTTCATGGAACGCCGGGTCATTTCTGCGGCTGCGCCGCCTAAGGCAGGTCCCAAAAAAAAGGCGGCCAACAATCCAAAAAAGCCGAACCCGCC
>WFTO01000012.1 GCA_015485435.1 Anaerolineae bacterium
GTGTGGGGGTGATGGTGGAAAGGGGCGTGGGCGTGGGCGTTGGTGTTACCGACGGCGTCAGCGTCTGTGTCGGGGTTGCCGTTGGCGTGGCGGTTGCCGTTGGGGTTTGAGGTGGTCCTCCCGGCCTTGGCGTTGATGTCGGCGTTGGGGTTGCAGTGGTAGCAGTGGGCGCAGGGGTGGGTGACGGCGTCGGCGTCATGACGGCGGTAGGAATTGGCGTTAATGTGGGTGTTGGTGTGGGGGTGGTTGTTGTCGTTATGGCAATGGTGGAGGTGATGGTGGGCGTTGGCGTAGGCGTCACAGTCTGGGCGGAGATGACCACCGAACTAGCGTTGTTGGATGTCATCGGGTCGAGGATGTCGGAGACGACAAACGCTTCGTTGACAATCGCGTTGGCTTTTTGTCGTATGCGCGCTTGGATGATGACTTGGGCTTTCGTTCCTGGCTCCAAATCACCAAGCGTGCAGGTGATTTCATTCGCCTTCTCATCACACGCTCCCTGGCTCGCCCATGCCAGATCATATTGCACTTCCTGTGGCAGGGGGTCGGTGACGATGACATTTGTCGCCGGGTTGGGGCCATGATTGAACACAGTCAGGGTATAGGTTGCTGTTTCGCCCAACGAAACCTGGGTCGGTCCCGCCTCTTTCAGAATAGATACATCGGCCTGTGCAATGATGGGAGTTTCCACCGTAACCGTGTTGTTGGTGGGATCCGGATCGATTTCATTGACGTGTACTTCCACTGCATTGACCAATGTGGCTACGCCCTCCGATGGCGCTTCAACAACAATGGTGACAGTTTCACGTTGCAACAGGCTCATGTCGCCGATTTCACACGTGATTTTGCCCTGATATTCGTAGCATGGTCCCTTGGTAGAAGCGGCGTAAAGCAAGACGCTGTCCTGCGGAAGTGTGTCGATTAGCGTCACGCCGGTCGCTGGACTTGGCCCATGGTTGACCACAGGGATAGTATACTTGAATTCCATACCAGGGGCTGCGATCTCGGGCTCGGTCAAGATATCGACAGAGATGTCAGGGCCATCATAGACGGTGACCTGGAGCAGCGATGTATTGTTTTCTTCGATCGGATCAAGGGGATCAGCCGCCACAGTGGCCTGGTTTTCCATGATGCCAGAAGCTTCGGGCGCTCGTATTGAGAGGGATATTTGGGTTTTGGCTTGGGCGGCAAGATCGCCGAGTTCACAGACTACCTGCCCATCTGCTGCAGAGCATTGTCCTTGGTTCGGTTGGACTGCCAGCAAAGTGGCATCTTGGGGAAGGATGTCGGTAAAAATGACGTTGGGAGCATCCAACGGGCCGTGGTTGAGGACTGTAAGCGTGTAAGTGACGACTTTTCCTGTTTCGACGGGGATGGGTAGCGCTTCTTGCGTTATTTCCAGGTCGGCTGTCCAGGCGATATCATTTGTATGTTCAGTTCGATTGTTCGAGGTGTCGGGATCGTCGGTATCGGCCGTGACCGTGGCCACATTCGCAACGGTGTCATTGACCGTGCGGGCAATGGTGCGGATGATAACTTTGGCTTCAAATCCCGCCTTGAGAATACCGAGATCACAAGTCACCACATCCAGTGCCTCGGTGCATACGCCTTGCGAAGGCGTAGCAGAGCGGAAGTCAACGCCTCTAGTCAGGGTATTGACGACTTGAACGCCTGTGGCAACCGAGGGGCCCTGATTGACAATGGTGAGGGTGTAGGTAAGGGGTTGTCCTGCCAGCAACGCCGCGGGCTCAGCGGTCTGGGAGATGCGCAGATCGGCCTGGCGCGTGATGGTGTCATTGGAGACAAGCGTATTGTTTCCCGGATTCGGGTCATTTTGTTCCGCCGAAACCGAGACTTGATTCGTGATGGTCCCAAATAGATGGGGGGCGGGCATGACCGCGATGTCGAGCGAAACGCTCGCATCATGCGGGATGTCTCCCAACATACAACGGATCGCACCGCTGGTTGTGCATTGTCCGCCAGCAGGAGGATTGACGGTGATTACTGTCATTTCTGCAGGCAACGTATCGGAAATGACCACTCCCCAAGCGTCTTGAGGCCCCAAGTTGTTGATGGTGAGGGTGTAGGTGAAGGGTTGGCCTGCAATGGATTGTTGCGTCGAGAGTTGTTGCGATACTTGCAGATCGACGCGGGCCCGTGCAATCAACAAGTCTCGAACGTTGGCAACGGTCATGAATCCATCGGCGGACTCGATGAGATTGTCGGCGCTGTGGGGGTGACAAACCGTACAGTCTTCACCTGTGAAATCGAAATTCCCCTCATGACCTGCCCCTCCGGTGTGTTTCATTCCCCCCACGGCCTCATGGCAGGCGACGCAAATGCGTGTGTTTAAGGGGCTAGACCCATCATCAAAGGAATTCAATCCGGTGCGCGAGAAGAATGCAATCGGCCCAACTGTGACGCCATTGTCAAGGGTGATGTTTGGGCGAATAATATACAGATTGGCGGAGTTATGAGAATCGTGGCAGGCAGTGCATTTGAATTGTGAATTGGCGTTTCCTGCCTGCCCGTGCGTGGATACCGGTTTTCCGCCGGAAGCACCCAGCCCTCCATGGCAAGTATAGCAAAATTGATTGATTTCGGGGATGCGAGCGCGGCTGCTATAAGCCATTAACTTGATCGCATCACCGACATTGTTTGCGCTTAATTGGTTGCCACCCATCCCCCCCATGATGAGAAGATTGTCTCGGTTTGCGGTATGGGCGCGATGGCAGCGGGCGCAGGCGTCGGTGGTGGCAGAGTAGCCTTTATGGACCCCGCCACCACCACCACCACCCTGTCGGAAGGGGGCGGCCCAGGAATCGGGCGCGAAGACAACGCTCATCACCGCAAGCAGGATGAACGTTGACATCGCGGTTTTGAGGAGAAAAGCCCATGACTTGCAAGGGAAGGATGCGTGGGAGTTATTTATCATGGCAAAGTTGGCAGACACCTCGATTATTGACCCGCAATAGTGCGCTTCGGGCGTTGCCTCCGGGTGACGAGGAGCCGTTGGGCCATGGCACACTGGCAGAACTTCCGCCCATCCTGGCGGAGGTGCCATGGGCAACATGACATGTCAGACAGGAGAGTGGATTGTGGCGATAGGCAGGATTGCCTGTCGGTGGTGGTCCGCCATGCATGTTATGACATCCACATCCCTGCCCAACGGAAATATGACGATAGCCGAAAATGGGATCGCCAGAATCGGTATGGCCGCTGCCTGCTGAAGCCAGATAGCGGTCATGGCATTGGGCGCACCAGAGCGAAATATCTTGGTCGATGTTGTTGTTGTAATGTTCGCCGAAGTACTTGCCTGAGCCATCATCCACGGTATAGTTTTTCGGGTTTTCATCGGGGATGATGACGGAAGAGCCTCCGGAGCCGATCGGAATGGCCCGCAGGATTCGATAGGTGGCGCTATTTTGGTCGCCTTCGCCACCGTGGGGGTTGTGGCATGAGATGCATGTGAGCGTCATGCCTCCGCCGGGGCCAGAGCCGATGCCGCCGCTGCCCCAAACGGTGCCGCCACTTTCATTCCAGATATGGGATGATGTGACCGAGGCGGCCGAGGAATTTCCGGTTAACCCGGTATCCATCCTGGCGTAACGGAAACCACCGCCCAAAAGGCCACGATTAGCGACGCCCTCTTCGGTCGATTCGGTGACCGTATCGCGTTGCAGATAGACGCCATCCATGACGTTGGTGTCCGCGCCGTTGCCGCCTTCGCCATGGCAGGTCATGCAAAGATCGTAGCTGGTGTTGGTAATGAGCAAGTGGTTTTCCCTGGAAACATGGGAGCGATGACAGCCTGCGCAATCATCGGTGTAAGCCGAATAATTGCCATGGGGGCCATTATCGGCCCAAACTGGGGCTGCCAAGAAAAGAAACAGTACAGTGAGAAAGAGCACACGCCTAGAAAACATAGGAACCCCACCCATACCCCAATCCTACCTGCCTGAGACAGGTAGGCGGGGTGTAAAGAAGAGAATGCGGTTGAAACAATGACGTGGAAGCACGTCGAGATACGTATTTATTATTTTTGGTGGCAGGACTGGCAGACGCCCCGGTTATCCTGGCGCAATAGTGCACTGCTTTGCGCAGGCCCGGCGCCAGAAGCATACCCGGTCATCTGAGCCTTGGTGCCGTGAGGAAAGTGGCAGGTTTGACAGACAATGTATCCATTGGCCAGGGAGACCGAGACGGTATCCGTGCCATCGGTGAAAGTGGTGCTGCCACTGTAAACGTTGTCTACTGTGTGAGTATGTGAAAGGTCGTTCGCGTACTTGGCCGCGTTCTGGTATGGATCGTGACACGCGCCGCAGATGTAACTTTGATTTCGGGCCCAATTCGCTGTACTGTAATCCTTATTCGTCTCATCACTTTGCGAGACTATCACGCTGACGCCATTGATGGTCTCTTTGATGATGCGATAGTTCGGCGAGCCGTGGGGATCGTGGCAGGAGGCGCAATCTAGAGGACGATCGATGGCGCCGAGTTGGCCGCGATACCCTCCGGCACCCCATGCCTGGTCGTTTGTGCCTGAAATGTCATGGGTGGACGTGGCGCTAGAGGAGAAAAGGCCGCCCAGTAACGCCGCATTCGGCGGTGTGTTGGTTCCTTCATCACCTCCGCGGCCGGCAACAAAAACGCCATCCACAACATTGGTGTTGGCCCCCGTGGAGCCGGACCCATGACAGGAAAAGCACAGGTCGGTGGTGCTACTGGCCATCAATAGGTTGTCGCCAGTGGCTGTGTGAGCTCGATGGCAGGCGGCGCAACGATCCGTCGTAGCCGTGTAATCACCGTGTGGGCCGCCATTGGCTTCTGCTGGCACGGCCACCATCAAACACAGCAATATGAGGATCAGAAGAAGCTTTCCGTTCATCATGATATCCGTCCGCCTTGCGCCCCCCTCGCCACAAAGGACGAGGGAGGCGCCTCTCTCAAAGGATGCGGTGGGGCGACATATTGCGTCGCCAACTGCGGCTTATTTTTTATGGCATGCCTGGCAGACGCCGCGGTTGTCGGCTCGTAGCAGTGCGCTGTCACCAGCGGGGCCGGCGTTGGCAGCGTATCCGGTCATCTGAGCGGCTGTGCCATGCGGGAAGTGACAGGTCTGGCAAACCAGGGTGTTGCCGGAAGCCAGAGGCACCGAGACCGTATCGCCATTGGCGTCGGTGTAAGACGCGGGCAGATATTTATTGCCTACTGTGGCGTCAACTTTGTGCGTAAAGGTGCCGGTTGTGGTGTCGGCGTTTTTGTGCTGGTAGGGGTTGTGGCAGGCCCCACAAACGTTGCTCTGACCAGCGCCCCAATTGGGGGTGTCATAATCCTTCGCCGCGCCTTCGTCGACCTGTGTCACCGAAACGGTTACGCCATTGATGGTCTCTTTGATGATGCGGTAGTTGCCAGAACCATGAGGATCGTGGCAGGAGGCGCAGTCCAGGGGTTTGTCGATGGTGCCGAGGACACCACGTTCATTACCAGCACCCCATGCCTGGTCGGTTGTTCCTGTGGGGTCATGGGTGGAGGTGGCGTTGGCGAATTGGCCACCTAAGAGTCTGCCATTATCCGCGGTGTTTGTGGATCCCACATTGGCGTCTGCTGCAGTGTCGTCACGTGTGGACAGATAAACGCCATCATCGACGTTCGTATTAGCGCCCGATCCGGCGGAACCGTGGCAGGAAACACAGAGGTTGTAGGTGCTGCTGGCGATAAGCAGTTTCCCACTGGTGCCCGTGTGCGCTCGGTGACAGCCAGCACAAGCATCGGTAGTGGCCGTGTAATCACCGTGTGGGCCGCCGTTGGCCGAGGCAACGCCGCTGACAAACAGCATCATTGCCAGGACCAAGAAGGATACAAGAAGTAACTTTTTCATGATTTTACCTCTCCTTTCCTGCTGTGAAAAGTATGGTTGAAAGGGTGAAAGGGGATTCGGAGCTTAAAGAAGCATGGAAAAGATCATGGGCGGTGGTGGACCATGTCTTTTGTCGTTTAGGTGTTGCTTGGTACGTTCATCCTTTCTCCATAGGCGCCTCCATGTTTGAGTGAAAAGCATCGTGCGGTCATGGTTAATAGGTCCAGACCTGGATGCGGTTGTTTTCTCGGTCGGCGATAAAGACATGTCCGGCTGCGTCCAAGGCTACATCGTTGGGGTAGTTGAACTGGCCGCTTTGAGAGCCTAAGTCGCCGAAGGAATAGAGGAATGTGGGTTCTTCGCCAGAAAAGTCATAGACCCGGACCGTCTGGCCAATGGCGTCTACAACATGAAGACGATCCCGATCATCGATGGCCATGCCGCGAGGCAAGTTTAACGCGCCCTCGCCACTGCCAACCCCGAAGTGAAACAAGAACTCTCCTTCGGGGCTCCAAACCGAGAGGCGTCCGTTGTTGCCATCGGAGACGATGAATCTGCCGGAAGAATCCACGACTGCACTATTAGGGAAGAGGAACTGACCGTCGCCCTGGCCCGAGACGCCGAACTGAAAGGCGTTGAGGTCGAAGTCGAGCCAGTTGTCACTGGTAATGACCTCGGTGGGAACGACCATCACCGAATGGGCGCCATCGGTAAGGTCGGTGATGATCATGCGGTCGTTGCTATCAAACCGGATGCCTAAGGGCGCCCAAAGGGCATCGTCCGGTCGGGGAATCGTTGCCTCTTCACCGTTGGCATCCTGGTAATAGACTTCATCTTGAAAGATGTTGTAAGCGAAGGTGCCAGGTTCTGGCACGATGCCTGCATGTTTGGAAATGTATTCGCTCAGGCTGAGGGTGGGACTGAGGATGGTGTCCAGGAAGTTGCCATCTGCATCGAAGACGAAGATGGCGTGCTGTAGACGATCGGTGACAAAGACCCTACCCTGGGAGTCGGTTGCTAGATAGACCGGGGCGCGTTCACCTGGTTCGGTGCGCGGGGCTGCAAATGAGCCCAAGAGATTGCCATCGAGATCGAAAATTTTTATCAGGCGCTCTCCTCGCATTTCGGCAACGTAAAGCCGATTTCCATCAGGAGAGAGCGCGACGCCGATGGGGCTATCGACTTCGTAGGTGGCGGAAATAAATCGTGGAGGATAGGTCACCTCAACTTGAACAGGGAGGAGTTCAGGGAGAGGTTCAGGTTGATTGAGGTAGCTTATGAATAGATAGCTCACAAAAGCGAGCAGGACCACCAAGCCGACTAGAATAGCAAGTAAGACTTTCCGTCGGCGCTTTTCTTCTGGAGTGAGCTCAGGTTGTGGTGTGGGCTGAAGAGGGGGGGCGCTCATTGTGATGACTCCTGTGACTGCAACGCATTCAGGCTGGCTTCCACGCGTCCCAGCGCCTGTCGGGAAGCCAGGTCATGGGGATCGATGGAGACGGCTTGCTGCAGGACTTCTTGAGCGGCTGAAAGGTTGCCCATTTTTTCATAAGTCAGGCCTAAGCCTAAGAGGGCTGGGACGAATTCGGGGAGGATGTCGATGGCTTTGAGGAGATGCATTTCGGCAGTCTGATAGTCTTTTTGGGTGAAGGCCAGCATGCCTTGGGCGTATTCTGCATAACCTGGCCGGTGAAGGGCGTTGTAGCTTTCCACCATGCCTTGATAGGCTTCGGTGAAGTCGGGGACGAAGCGAACTGCTTCATGAAAGTGATCCAGGGCGTCTTCGTGTTTGCCCAGGCCCTGGTAGGCGATGCCAAGTTGAAAGTGGGCGTCGGCGTCTGTCGGCATAATGTTGATGGCTTCTTCCAAGACTGGAGCGGCCTCCGCGTATTGGCCGAGTTTGTTGTAGCTTTCGCCTTGGAAGTAGTAGACCATTTCCAGAATCAAGTCTTCTTTGGCCAGCTCGCTGTCTTTGCGAAAATCGATGACTTTTTGTAGCAGTGGGATGGCTTCGGCGCGTTGATCCAGGCGGATAAGCGCCATGCTAGCAATGAGTAATCCATCTTGATTATCGGGCTCCACCAGGAGGAGTTGTTGCGCCTGGTCGAGCGCTTCGGGATACATGTTGTTTTCGAAGTAGAGTCTCGCCAGCGCCAGCCGTAGTTCAGGATCCTGAGGGTTTTCCCTTACGGCTTCTTCTGCTTCCTGAATGGCGATTTCTACTGGGGAGAGCGCACCCCGAGGCACGAATCGATCCCAGTAGTAATAGCCAGTGAATGCGGCCAGGATAACAAAGAGGAGTACGCTGACCGCGATGATGGCTCGCCGCAGATTACGTGGGCTCAGGAGGTCTTTATCGGGAAGTGGCTGGTTGGTTGTTGACATGGTGTGGGCTCCGGAATTCCCTGGAAAGGGCTAGGGGTTTTTGATGATGCCACCTGGATGACAACGGCTGCAGAGGATGTCCTGGTGACAGGTGTAGCAGACCTGTCCTCCTCGTTTTTTGTATTCTTCTGCGTGAGAGAAGAGCATATCAGGTGGATGGGAAAGGTTGTGGCAAGCACCATTGTTGCAGAATCGTTGACCATGGCAATCGTAGCAGCCTTCGGCCTGTGCATCTTGCACGTCCCGGTGTTCAATGGTCCAGCGGAAGTCGGAATGGGAATCGGGCACTGGCCCTACAATCACAGGGACTTCCACGACCATTTCGTCCCCCCGGCTGACGATAGGGACCGTATGACAAAGATTGCATTTGACGCTGATGGTTTCGATTTCATTGCCGCGATCGTCAAGGGAGGCGTGTTTGTCGTCATGGCAACGGAAGCAGCCGGGGAAGGGGTTATGTCGGGCGTTATTTGGATTGGTTTTCCAGTTCATGCGGAGATCTGGAAAATGGGTTAGCGCATACAGCCGTTTGATTTCCTCTATGGCGCTTTGCACCTTGACTTCATAGGATTGAATTTCGTCAAGGTTGGCGTTGAAGTTGGTGCGGTCCACCGAGGCGGGGCGGTGGGTGCGTAGGTAATATTCGCCTAGTTTGTCAATGGCCGCATAGGCTTCTTCTTCTGAACCGAAGTCTTGGTTGAGTATTTCGACAGCTTTGGCTCTGATGTATGGTAGTTCTTTGGGAAGTCGTCCTGTGTCGATGCTTTTGTCGACAACGACTTCTGGCGGAGGAATGAAGTGGGCGGTGCGATTATGACAGTCGATACAATCCATTTCTCGCACCAGGCCTTTTTCCCAGGCATCTTCCACGAAGGTGCCCCAGGCCATGTTGAGCATGTCTCGCAGATAAAATTCTTTGAGGGTGCCATCCTCTTGCTCGACGCCTACCCATAAGATGACTTGGCGTTGTTCGTCGGCAGGTATGTAGTAAACCGGGTTAGAGATATGCCAGTGGATGCCTTCATTGACGCCGCCGCCTTCCTCCCATCCTCCCATTTTTAGGATGAAGGTGTTTTGTACAGGGGTGTTTTTCTCATCATTATCGAAGTGTTTGATGATTTTGATAATGTTGTCTTTGTAGGTGGATGGAGCATGGCATTCTTCGCAGGTTTCGCGTGCGGGACGTAAATCGTGTACGGGGCTTTTGATGGGGCGGCTGTAAGTGTTGGTCAATACGGCGTAGACTTGTTTCAATCCATCGATTTTGGATTTGATAAAGAAGGAGGCGCCGGGGCCAATATGGCATTTGGCGCATTCCACATTGGCGTGAGGAGATTCTTCGTAGCGAACGAATTCTGGTTGCATCACATGACAGGTTTGCCCGCAGAATTCTGCGCTTTCGGTGTATTCATAGGTTTTCAAACCGCCGATGAGGAGCACGACGCCCACAACAATCAGGCCAATGAAACCCAGTGCGAGCATCCGGCGATGGGACGGTCGATTCAGGTCGAGGTGCACAACGGGCATGCGTCGCCGTAAACGCGGGCTCTTGACGCCGGATTCGGGTGGGGCGTCGGCTGTGTTGCGCTTCTTGCGGAAAGAGAATCGGCTCATGACGTTAGGCTACCTGGATACAATCAATGGTGATGTCACTACGGTATCCACGTTTTCATCATCCACCACGGGGACGGGGTTGATTTTAGGTTTCTGCATGTCTTCTTTGATCCGCTCCAGAAATTCATATGCTGCCATGATGCGTTCATATTCCAGTGGATGTTCATGTAGCATTTCTTCTTCGCTCATGAAACCGGTGAAGATGCTTCTGTTGCGGGTTTTGATCTGGGTGTGATACATGTGCCAGATGAGGATGGAAAGGACGGCCAATAAGGCTTCCCAACCATGCAAGGCTCGGGCAATAGGGATGGTAGAGCCGGGAAGGATTTTGGTAATCAGGAGTGGAAACCACATGATGATTCCGGTTACGATCATCAAGACCTGGCCCCAAAGCAGGGCCCAATACTCAATCTTTTCTTCGATGCTGAAGCGATCAAATTTGGGTGGTTCAGGAGCTTTATCAAGGTTGTACCGGATCATTTGGATCAGGTCTTTGAAGTCCTTGATTTGTGGCCACATGGCGCCGCGTTGACGTTTGACAAACCAGGTTTCAAGGATCTGCCAAAGGTGATAGATGGAAACAGCTATGAGGGCGATAGCAGCCAGGCGATGAATTGTTCTCAGTCCTTCGATGCCTCCCAGAAAGTTGATGATGGTGGCGACAAAAGGGGAGTCGCTGAAGGATTGTAGAAGGCCTGTGAACGCCAAGAGGGTGAAGGAGCTAAGTAAAACAAGATGTTGATAGCGTTGGGAACGTGTGAATCGCCGGAAAATGCGCCTGCCATCAGGAAGGACCACGATTCGTGCGGCCAGCGTTTGTGCTTCTCGAATGCGTTGCTCCAGAACCTCTTTCTTGATGCGCTCCAAGTCTATTGTTTCCGCATCATGTTGTGGCTTTTCGTGAACGGGGCTATATTTCTTAATGGAAGTCATGATCGCTACCTAATTCTTCATTCAATTCTTCAGTGGCTTTTTCAATGGCTTGGCGTAGCTTCTTGCGTTTTTCGCGTCTGCGTTTGCTGGCATCGAGACCAATATAGACCAGGAAGCCACCGACTACGCCGGGAATTAGTAGGAACTGATAGATCGTATTAATAAGGTAGAGGAGAGGTGTTTCTTCTTTGGATGGGATGTAGTGACTCAACCAGGCTTCGGGGAAACGGATGGTGGCTTCTTCGTGGCATTGTTGGCAGGTGTGTTGTAAGTTGGTCGGATAGATGGTTGCCCGTGGATCTTCGGGGGGGAGGATGTTGTGGGTTCCGTGACAATCAAAACAGACAGCTTCGTTGACCTGTCGAGAGTCGCCCGCTAGGCGATAAAGATTGACGGTGCGGCCATGAAAATCGTCCAGATAGGTTTGAAAAACTTGCGTAGAAACGCCGTATTTGGCCATCAGCTCTTCGTCAGCATGGCAATCGCCACAAATGGTGATGCTGTCATTTCGAAATGAGGTGTCATGCGGCCCTCTGACTTTATGAACGCCGTGGCAATCAACGCATGTGGGCACGTCGGGGTTGGATTCATCCTCTAACGCGGCGCCGTGGACGCTAAAACGGTAGGTGGTGTATACGGAACGGTGACATTCTCCGCAGGTGCGAGATATCTTGGCGCGAGGTTGATCGGGAGGCGTGATGTCATGGCTGCCATGACAATCGACACAGACGGGAGCGTAGATGTTGCCTGCGTTTCTGACTTTGACATGGGCGCTATCGGCGGCAATTTTGAATTCTTCTTTGTGGCATGAGCGACATGCATTGTTGATGGCGAGGGTCATGTCACGTGGATCTTCATAAGGGAGTTCCACCAACAAGGCCTCCCCTGGCTTCTCTGGCTCTGCGCCTTCTTCGGGATGACATGTCACACAGTCAATTTGTTTGCCGCCCGCTTCATGCGGGTAGCTTGAAGTTTGTGGATGACATGCAATGCACTCAAGTCCTGCCGGGCCGTGAACTGAGTTATCAAATACGCCGCTGTCCACATAGAGGTCAATGGTTTCGCCATTCTGGAATCGACCACGGAAGTTGTGATCGGTGTGGCACATTTTGCAGTTTGCGTCTGCAGAAACTTCAGCCAAAGGGGTTGGCGTGGGGATTGGCGTGGCGCCATCTTGGGCTTGAGCGGAGGGGGTGAACAATATTCCGAAGAACGCCAAAACCAGGAGGCCAAAAGCAACAAGGATTTTCATCCTGATGGGAGCGTCGTTCCCTAGTGCTTTCATGCTCTTGCTTCCTCCTGGACAAGTTGATGAATCATATGACGATAAGCATCCACCAATGCATGACTGGCCACCGGGCAGAGATAGATATCGCCATTACCCACTGTATGAACGGCGTCGATGAGCTCTGCTCCTCTTTGTGGCCATCTGCAAATGCAGCCCCTCAACCCCCACGCAGACAACTGAATAAAACAAGAACGAACATGTTCAGGGGAACATTCCAGCGCCAATATTTTTAAATCCGCATGGATTCGAAGTAGTCGGATGAGTAAATCTTGGCGAGGTTCGCCACATGAAGGAGCGTGGAGTAGCAGCACATCGGGTCGTAGATATGCTGTCATCACCACGATGTCTTCGTTCGCCTCAGCAGCCCCAACGACACGAATTTGTTTGCTGGAAGCAAGTTGCTGTTCGATTTCGGTGCGAACCGATGGGGACTTACAGGCGATGAGGACGGCGATATCTTTCATGATATGGCTGCGTTGCAGGATCGCAATGAGATAAGCTATTTCAACGTGTTACGGGGGCGAGAGGCATTCGTTCTGTGAATTACGTAACACTTTCTTCTGTGAATATCGTAACACTTCCCGACTGGGAAGGGAATAGGGTGCTCACCTTATCTTCATGGTTCTAATCCCCTATTCATTTTTCCCTGCAACTTTCCCCCAATCTTCCCTAAACGAACGACCAAAAAATAGGCGATTTGTGGGCTGTATACATAAATGCTGATAGGAATTGTGAGGTCTGTTTAAGTTCTATTTGTTTCTCTATGATGGAGCTTTGCGTCAACAACTAACAAAAAACGTAAAAAAAGCCCTTCAATGAGGGCTTCGCGGCGTTTCGGCGTGAGTCATTTTAATGATAGCCATCGTCAAACGTCAGAACCTGACGAACGACGTTTGACGCTTTACATTTGACGTCATTGCTGCCGCGCCTAACGTGGTCTGCGTGACCGCTTGCCAGGCGGCATCAACACGATTTTCAAAGCAGTCCGACGGTGGGTGCGCCCGCGCCAATACGGATGAAAATAGGAACGCTGAAGACACGGAAGCTTTGCAACGTAGATGGCCATAGATAATTTTCACAAATTTTTTCTTTACTTATCTGCGTTCATCCGTTTCAATCTGCGTTCTCTGCGTCCTGCAAAGCTGATTTTCAAAGCAGAACAAAAGGTGAGTGGTTACCAATCTACCAATCATCGTTGGGATCAATCAACTCTCGGCGAATGGCATAACGAACGATTTCCGCTACGTTGTGAAGATCCAACTTATTCATCATGCGTGTGCGATGCACATCGACGGTTTTTGGGCTGATATGCAGGATCTCTGCTATTTCACTATTGGTGTAACCTTGCGCCACCAAAATTAAAACTTCTCGTTCCCGAGGGGTTAAACGTCGTTCAGGATCCGACGGGTCTTCTCCTGCCATCAAGGCTTCTAGGACTAATTTCGCAATGGGGGGATAAAGATAGGAGTTGCCTTCATAAACGGCGCGAATACCGCGTACAAAATCTGTGTCTGCTGCTTGTTTCAAAACATAACCCCCAGCTCCCGCTTCCAAAAGCGGGAGAACATATTCTTTATTTCCGTACTGTGTCAGCATCAAGACTCGGGCATTGGGGTTTTCTTCCAAGATGTACCGGGTTGCAACAAGCCCGTTCATTCGCGGCATCATGACATCCATGACAATGACGTCAGGCTTTAATTCACGGACTTTTTGTATGGCCTCTTCTCCATTGGATGCTTCTCCAACGACTTCGATGTCGTCATAAGTTTCTAATAGCGATCGGAGCCCCGCACGTAAGATGGCGTGATCGTCTACCAACAACACCTTAATTCGAGTCATTGTTCCTCGCAGTATTTAAGATATAGGGAATATGAATGATTAGATGGGTGCCATGGCCAGGAGATGATTGAATTTTTAACGTGCCATTAAGAAGCGTCACACGCTCCTGAATGCCAAGCAACCCATAATGCCCTTCTGTTTTTAGCGCCTCGTCTAAGTCAAACCCACGGCCGTCATCCTGGATTTCAATTCGAAGAGCATCGGGCAGCCAATCGAATCGAATTGAAACATTTTTAGCCTGAGCATGTTGATAGATGTTATTGATGGCCTCTTGTACCATGCGATAAATGCTGGCTTGAGCATAAGGAGACAATTCACGTGGGGCGCCAGTCACTTTCATTTTGACTTGAACTCCCTGCGGTTCCAAGCGTGCATTAGCATACCATTGCACGGCAGGCACAAGCCCATATTCATCCAAAAATCCGGGCCGTAAATTCATGACAATTCGATTGACGCCCTCGAGAGCCCGAACAGCCTCTGTTCGCAGCTCTTGTAATTTTTCTAATACCTCGTCATCTTCGACCATCCTCGCCAGGGTGCCCAGGCGGACAATGATATTCGCCAGTTCTTGACTGGTTTCATCATGCAGTTCTCGCGAAATACGACGTCGTTCTTCTTCTTGAGTGGAGATCAATTGAGCCATCAATTGCTCACGCGATCGGCACATTTCCTCCAATGCGACCGATTTTTCAAGGATTTCCACCTCAAGATTTTCGCTAAGTGAACGCTCTCTGTCTAGGAGCTCCTTCAACCGCGCGCGCATTATTTCGAAGTTGGTGGCCAATTCATAAACTTCGGCAACGCCTGTGGGTTCAAGAGGTTCATCCAACTGTCCCGCAGCAATGCGCTGGGTTGATTTCACCAGTGCGCGCAAGGGCCGGAATATCTCCACGACATGAAATTGCACCAAAAGCAAAGCAATGATAATCCCAATAAAACCGAATATTGCTCCACCTCGTAAGGTGACCCACATGGTGTTGGCAACGATTTCAGCATTCTTCACCAAAGCAATGGCGTACGTTCCAGTATGTGAAGACATTAATGGTAACGTTAGCGCCCGATAGGACATGCCATTGAAACGAACAGTGTAAGGCTGTAAATGCTCGTCAACCCTGCCGCGCACAGTCTGCGTCAAGGAATTTAGCACCTGTTCAGGGACGTATCCTGCATGGGATTGCACCACGACATTACCATCTGTTAGAACGATTACTTCATTCAGGCTACCCACCAATCTTTCTAAAAAGCCAGAATCCACCTCACGTATGATTAAGAAGACGGCGTCAATAGCACTATCATTTGAACGATGAGGCGCCACAGACATCAGCCAGATGCGATTCTCTACGGTAAGCATTTCTGCAAAAACCTGGCCGTGAAATCCCATCTCGACCAGTGCAAGTTCACGCACCGTTTCTGGGTCCAACGGCGGTGACAGGGCGGAGGTGTAAATTTCGTTGGAATTCGTGATCAAATAAATTGCATCCGCTTCGTGTGCATTTTGATAGAGCCCCATTAAACGACGCAATTGTTTGTCATCATGCGATGCAATTAAATCCTCAATAGACTCTGACTCAGCCAGTAATCGCGCCTCCTCGCGAAGATAATACAATTCATCTGTAAACCAGCTGCGAAGCGCCAACCCCTGATGATAAAGTTCGCTATCCAGGCAGGCCTGAACGCGCCTTGTCACCATCATGCTGAAAGGAATCAAAAAAGCGAACAACAATATCACCAAAATCAGCACGATGATCAACTGTTTGACAGGCGTGCTCAAACGCCTCCAAAAGGTGATTGGCAAGTTGTTATTTCCTCCGAGAACGGACAGTCTCAGATGCGAGAGGGGCCTGAAGTCATCGTTCAAAGACGCTTATACCATTCGTTCACAAAGGAAGGCGTCTTACATGTTCAATAATTATACCCTTTAATTTCAACCTTCGGCAAATAAACTGCGATAATCATTTCTGTTTGGGAAAAAGATCGTGTATGATATAAGCGGCAATGGAAGATCATTCACCAAATGCCTCTCTCACACCACGAATGTTTTTGAAGGAGGCTCCGATGAGTATCAAAGACAAGGAAATTTACGCGATACATGCCGAAATATGTCAAGCATTAACCCATCCAACACGGCTTGAGATTATTGATTATTTGCGCGCTGGCGAAAAAACTGTCAGTGAGTTGGTGCAGGCAATGGATATGCCGCAATCAACGATCTCTCGCCATTTGAGATTGATGCGAAAAAAAGGGGTGGTTCAAACCCGTCGCGTAGGGCCAAATGTCTATTATCGGCTCAGCAATGAGAATATTATTGGCGCCTATGACCTAATTCATCAATTTGTAGTGGATCATTTCCAAGCACAATCTCATATTTTTTCTATAGTTTCGTGATAAAGCCCGTTGAATAGATGTTGATGGCATGGTCACCTTTGTGACCAATTATTTTTCATGAATATTTAAACAGATAAGCACACTTAAAGAGGTAAATCTAATGCCAAAAAACGTACGTAAAAAACAAGCTGGCGTTTTTTCCAGAGAAATGGCTCTCCTGGCCATCGCAGGAGGCATCGTCTTGTTATTGATAGTAGGGGCGTTGGTTGTATTCAATTCTAACCAAACTGAATCTATTGATATCAGCCAGATACCTGATGAACATGATGAGCAGGGCATTCCTTATCCTGCAGTACCCCGCATTGCGTTAGTTGAAGCGAAAGCTAAATTTGATGCTGGCGAGGCGATTTTTTTGGATGTTCGTAGTCTGGAGGAGTATCAAGCTCGGCATATTCCTGGCGCCATTTCGATGCCTACCGAGGAGATTCCGGCACGTTATCAAGAATTAGCTAAAGATGCGGAGATCATTACGTATTGCACCTGACCAAGCGAAGAAGCCAGCGCCCGTGCGGCGCAAATTTTGCATGAATTGGGTTTTACCAATGCCAAAGCGCTTCTTGGCGGCCTGATTGCCTGGTCTGAGGCTGGTTACCCGTATGAGGGTGAATCGTAGTCGATTGGATGATGTTTCTAGAAAATCAAAAAAATTAATATTGCGCGTTAATTACCTCGACTGCACGAACGATACCGCTGCGTTGTAGTGACGTCTCAATGAGTTGCTTGGCATTGATGAGCTGCGCATTTGGCCGAAATCTGCGAAGATACGTCTGATTTATGCCCCAAATGAAATCGATGAATCCGCGATTCGGCGTCATCTGATCTCCTCTGGATTTCCACCACTGGAGGAAAGCGCCCTACTTGTTTTGCCAAAGTCCTGGGAGAACCGGAAGATGATATTTTCGGTTATGTCTGGGCTGTTGGTTGGTTTTTTGTGGGGATTTTCTTCGGCGCCGAGATGGTTGTCAAACGCATTTTATGTCGTAGCCATGCTCACAGGAGGGCTTTATTTTGGCCGTGGCCATGGGGTACGCTGGCACGGATGTCGCGAGTGACGCAGCTGATGTTGCGCTGTTGGCGGATGATCTGACAAAGCTGGTCGAAGTTCTCAAGTTGGCGCGTCGAAGTCAACGTGTGGTCACTGAAAACATTGTGCTTTCGGTTTTAGTGATTAGCATCTTGATGGTTGGAGCAGCGGAGGCGTTTTTCCCCATCCGATGGTTGTGCTTGGCCACGAGATCAGCGAATTCATTGTCATTGCCAGCGATTTGCGGGAGCTCAGATGAAATACCTGGCGATGGATATGATAATACATCTCGTAAAACATGGGCTCAATGTGATTGCAAAATATCCTTTTTCAACATCTCGAATTCTTCTTTGGTAAGCTCACCCAATACATAACGCCTTTTGAGGATATCCAACGCGGTTTCGTGTTCTTTTTCGGTGTTGGTGGTTTGTCGGTACGAAGAGCGATGGATGGAATTGGTCTGCGAGGGAGTGGAAAGGGGTCTGGGGAAGAGCCAGCTGATAATTGCGACTGCTGCAACGATGATTACAACGAAAAATAAGAACATAAAAAACAGGCCGAAGACGCCAAAGCCCATCATCATCATGGTCGTTTTCCTCCTATCCAAACTGAAAAAGCGGGCTCGAAAGAATCAAGCCGCACACAGTGACTGATTTGCTTTTAGTTTCGCGAGGCCGTATGACAGTCGTTTAACAGAAGTATAACGATTTTATGAAGATGTTGTCGCATAGACGTCAATCTGGGATGTGATAGACTGTGAATAGTTGATGTGAATTGAGACAATTTAAAGGCGAACAGCAGTCTTTTTGGGTAATTGTGTCTTCATCATCGCCTAATCGTATCCTTTTTCCTCATTTTGCGTTCATTTAGGGTGTGGGTGGCGGCCTTCCGCTCATGAATAGTTCATGTTTCTCTGTGACCCCACACAAGGAGGTGTTTATTGATCGACAGAGAACAGCACTCACACCTCCGCACACACTATCTACATAGGAGGATCTCAACCGATGTTACCTATACTTCGAAGATCGACCGACAGACGTCGCACTCGCTGGTTGGCCCTCATCGTGTTAGCCATACCCGCCCTATTGGGGGCCGCGCTCTTTTGGCCCCAGAACGACGCACAGGTCGCGCAAGCGAAAAGCAACTATCTGACGAATTTCGTCAATACGTATCCTCAGGTCGCCGGCACGCAGCTTGATTCCTGCAACGTTTGTCATACCAGCATTCCGCAACGAAACGCCTTCGGCGAGGATTACCGCACCCGTGGCCATAACTTCCAAGCCATCGAGCTTCTTGATTCCGACGGCGATGGATATAACAACCTAGAAGAAATCCAAGCATTAACGCTTCCAGGCGATCCTGGTAGTTATCCTGGGGCAGCTTCGACCAGCACACCTGCTCCGACGGCCACACCGCCGCGTGGGACCCCACCTCCGGCGGGCGAATATCAGCTCATCGGGTGGAATGACTTGGGCATGCATTGCATGAATGAATCGTTCGCCAATCTGGCAGTGTTGCCACCCTACAACACCTTGTGGGCCCAGCTCATTCGAACCGGTCCCGAGCCCGAGATCGTCACCGACAACGTGGTCATCGAATATCGTTTTCAAAACAACACCACCAGCGTGGGAAAAACCGATTTCTGGCAGTATGCGGGGCAACTGTTTGGTGTGAACTTGCCGCCCGATGTGGGGTTGACCGGGGCTCGTCTGAGTGGTGTGATGAAGCCTGAAGGTGATCATTTCATTATTGAGGGCGTGCCGCTGACACCGTATGAAGACAACTCACCCCACGTACCGCAACCCTATCAGCTCGCTGAATTGGTGGCCAAAGATGCGACGACAGGAAAAATATTGGCCCAGACGACCTTTGTGGCGCCCGTTTCAACCGAGATGAATTGTGACGACTGCCATTACGACGGCATGGAAGGCATCGCCACCGGAAACGTAGAAACGAACATCCTGGCGCTTCATGACAAAGAAGAGGGGACCAACCTGATGGCCCAACGTCCTGTACTTTGCGCCAACTGTCATGGCTCCAATGCTTTGGGCATGCCTGGCAATCCGAACCCTCTCCCATGCCATTCACGGAAAACATGGTGGTGAGGGGGGCGACAACGAAGGCGGTGAGGATTGCGATGATGATGGCATTCCCAATAGCATTGATCCCACAGATGGCTGTGACGATCAAGGGGGACTCTCGGTGCCGGAAGGGGTTGTGAAGGCCAGTGATGTGCAAGCTGAGTGCTATCAGTGTCATCCCGGTCCTCAGACCAAATGTTTGCGTGGCACCATGGCGGCTGCAGGGCTTAGCTGTCAGGATTGCCATGGAAGCATGAAGGATCTGGCCAACGAAAGTCGTGAACCCTGGGTAGATCTCCCTCAATGTGGTAGCTGCCATGGCCCTCAGTATGCGGAGGAGCCAGGAAAGTTGTTCCGTCAGTCGAAAGGACATGGCGGCCTGTATTGCGAAGCCTGCCATGGCAGCCCTCACGCCATTCTGCCCAGCACCGAAGAACGAGATAACATCCAGGTGATTCGTTTGCAAGGGTATGCTGACACATTACGAGAATGCAGCGTGTGTCACGGCGACGCCGTTCCCGATGGTCCCGGCCCTCATGGCATGAGCAATCCGAACCCGGTCACACCAACGCCACCCCCCGCAGCCACTGCAACACCTGCGCCCACTCCCACGCCACAACCAACGATGACGCCAGGAACCGAAACTCTCCAACTTTGGCTCGAGCCAGAAGGGCGAGTTGTCAGCAAAGGCAACGTGTTCTTCCTTGATATGAAAGTAGCTCCAGGGAAAGTGGCTGGCTACGAGATCGTATTGCGTTTTGATCCCACAATCCTTCAGGCGGAAAAGGCGGAGTTGGGCGATTGGTTGGCATCTACCGGTCGGACGACCGCACCCTTGGGGCCAAGCATTGACAACGCCACCGGCGTGATTCGGTTTGGCGCGTATAGTTTCGGAAGCGGTCAGCCTCCCGAAGGAACAAGTTGGTTGGCGCGTTTCACCTTCCGAGCTATCAGCAATGGTCGCGCTCAGGTGGGGTTTGAAACGAAGAAACTCACCGACGCTTCCGGTCGCCTCTATCCCAACGTCCTGGCCCGAGGCGCCTTCATCACCGTGCAGGTGTTGGAGGGCGATCTCAATGACGATTGCATCGTGGATATTTCCGACATCATGATGGTCGTCAGCGCCTGGGGAATGCAGGCCGGGCAACCCGGGTGGAATCCAGCCCTGGATCTGGACGGAAGTGGCGTGATCGACATCAACGATATCATGATTGTTGTCAACCATTGGGGTGAAACCTGTGGCAGCGCGCTCTCAACCTCTGGGCAGGCCCAGTCTCTAGGCGCGTCCGAGTCTATTGAGCCTCTGGATGGCGTTCAGACAGCGATGATGCGCTTTTCTCCCTTGAACGGCGTTGCGCCCTTGTCCGAAGGAACCTACGAGGTGCAATTGAACGTCGAGCAGGTTCAGGATTTGGCGAGTTTCGAAAGTGCAGTGACGTATGATGCTAAGCAACTTCAGTTAGAAAGCGTGACTTTTGGCGATTGGCTCGCTTCCTCCGGCCGACAGGTCATCCATCTGGGGCCAGAGATCGATAACGTTGCTGGTCGCGTCGCCCTGGGAGCAATTAGCCTGGGCGCGTCGCCAGGAGTGAATGGCGATGGCGTTTTGGCGACTTTACGCTTCCGGGTGTTGGTTCCTGGTGATGTCACCTTGGCGTTGGCCAAGGCCAAGATAACGAACAGCCAGGGTTCTGAGATCCCGGTGGCAGTAGAGGCTGGGCATGTCACCATCACCCCAGGTCGCGCGATTTATTTGCCCATCATCCACTGACGCCAACTTGGCCCCACCCACAGAACCTACACAGCCGTCTCCTCTCGGGGGCGGCTGTGTCTATGAATGGATTTCCTCTTGGTGTGACGCAAAATCCTGAAAACGGTGTGTGAGTTCTGGTGCAAAACGGTTCAGATGATGACGCAGTTGCAGTAGGGCCAAATCCCGTGCTTTAGCTTCGAGCATGATATCGAAATCGCGCATGCGGGGCAAGGCGTTTAAGAAAGCGATAAACGCAAATGGATTGATGTAGTGGCTATGACGATTGAGCCGTGGGGGGTGCGGTCGTCCCTGTCGATCGCGGACCATCTCAGTGGTCGGCGTGGCAAAATGAATTTTGGGCGTTTGGTTTGGAGGCCAGGTTGCCAAACAGATGGCCATCGCGTCGGGCAGGGGAATACGGTTGGGGTTGTAAAGCTGATGGTGAAGATAGTCAAAAATCAACCGTACGCCTGTTCGTTGATGGACCCACAAAATGGCTTCGATATCAAAACGGCGGTCATCATGTTCCAGAGCCAAACGACGTTGCACCCATGCTGGTAGCTGTTCGAATCCCCGCACAAATGCTGCCAATGCCCCTTTGCGATCATGATAATGACCACCAACATGGATCACGATAACAGCTTCTTCTGGAAGTGACATGCCATTGAGAATGGAGGCCAGCCCTGTCAGCGTCTTTCTCGAGATGTTTAGTCGTTCGGAATCAGGGGAATTCAGAAGGGTGTGAGCAGGGGCGTGAAAGCTCAAGCGGATGCGTAGTTGCCGGGCCAAGGCGCCAACGGTTTCTAGCTCCCTCTGACATTCTTCGATCTGATGGTGGAAGGTTGGTCGTTGCGGATGTGTCAGATAGGGAGCCAGGTCCGCGGCCATGCGGTACATCCGGATGTTTTGTCGATCCAGGTAAAGCAAGATGTCGCGCAAGTAGGCAAGGCTGATGGATAAGTGGGGTTGGTTTTGCCATCGTCGACGGTCATGGCTGCGAAGTCCTGCGCGTCCCAGAATATTGACTGGAAAACCAAGTTTCATGGGGCGTGGTGTAAACGAATGTTGATGTCACAGGGCGATTCTCAGGATGGGCGATGAAGTGAAGATGGGCGGCAACGTAATATCCAGCGCTTCAAACAAGATGGGAGGCGCACTAATATCAGCCAGGTAGAGTTCGCCCACCACGTCGGGAGAGGCGAATAATCCCGCTTTGGGAAGGGCCAGGGTTAATGTCGCGTCCGCTTGGATGCAAGGATGGCATTGTTGTCCTGTGGTAACGTTCAATCCTGAAGGCGCGTCCAGGGAGAGAATCGGCGCAGGATGGCTATTGGCGAGCTGAATGAGACTGGCCGTTGTTCCGCGGGGATGATCGACGAGGCCGTAGCCTATCAAAGCATCGATGATTAAGTCTGCGCTGGGGAGCTCCCAACCATCTCCTGCTTCCATGATTGAAACCCCCATCGCCAGCAGAATGTCAAGCTGGTGGGCGGGCGCGTCTTGAAATTGTTCGATCGCCCTTGCCAAGACCACCTGCACTTCTGCGCCCCGGTTGGCGAGGTGACGAGCAGCAACCAGCCCGCCTCCACCATTGTTTCCTCGGCCAGCCAATACAAGTAGTGGACGGTCCAATATCTCGCCATCAAGCATGGCCTGGGCCATATCTGCCAGATTGCGTCCGGCGTTTTCCATCATTTGGATGAGTTGGATGCCGAATTCTTCCATCATCAACCTGTCCACCTCGATCATTTGCGTCATGGTGAGGCGTGGCAAGCTCTCACTGGTGATGCTGGGAATGTCTTGAAGGGAGGAATGCATAGGCATTTTTGTGTTGTGGGCTTTGGTGTCTTCAGTCGGGGATCAGACTGGCAATGGCTGTTTTGAGGTTTTCTACAGGAATATCTTCAAATAGATCAACTTTGCCGATATCCCGTGGTAAAACGAAGCGGATTTGGCCATGTTTGCGTTTTTTGTCTGTACGCATGGCTGCAATGATTGCGTCTGGCGCGTAGCCAACGAGCGTGGTGGGCAAGCCCAACCGCTCCACGACCTGTTCGATGCGTTGCGCCGTTTCTGGTGAACACAGGTTGAGACTGGCTGACAATCGTCCTGCAGCGATCAGGCCTAAGGCAACCGCTTGGCCATGGGGGATGGCGTAATGGCTCACTCGTTCGATGGCGTGTGCGAATGTGTGTCCTAAATTCAGGTATGCGCGCTCGCCCTCTTCATAGGGATCGCGCTGAACGATGCCAATTTTGACGCGTAGTGCGCGAGCGATTAGAGATTCCAGGGAGCCAGGCCCAGAGCTCTGGAGTTGTGCGAACAGTTCTGGATCGGCAATGATTCCGTGCTTGATGATTTCGGCAAGGCCGTTGCGAAATTCCTCTGAGGGGAGGGAGGAAAGCGTTTCGGGGTCGATAAGCACCATTTCAGGTTGCTTGAATGCGCCGACTAGGTTTTTGCCTTGTGGCAAATCAACACCGGTTTTTCCTCCGACCGAGGCGTCGACCATGGCTAAAAGTGTGGTGGGGATCTGTACAAAACGAATGCCGCGCAAGTATGTCGCGGCCGCGAATCCCGCCATGTCGCCGATGACGCCGCCGCCAAAAGCCACAACCACGCCAGAACGATCCAATTCAGCATCCAGGAATGCCGTGTAAAGCTCGCGAATGGTGTCGAGCGTTTTGTGCGATTCGCCACCAGGGAGTGTGACCCATGTGGTTTTGACCCCGGTCTGACGAAATGCATTGAGCAGCGATGCTTGCCAATGGGATGTGACGTTGCGATCGCTCACGATGACAACGTCACCATCCAGCCCTCGTTCCCGCATCAAGGGAGGTGCATGTTGCAACAATCCCGAACCTAAAAGGATGTCATAGCCTGTGGAGGCCCCTGGAACGGAAACGGGCAATCGCAAATATCCCCCAATACCACGTTCGACCAGGGCAATGACTTCGTCGGCCACCTCTGCTATGGAGCGCCCGGTCGTATCGATCTGGTAAGGGATTTCGTCATACGCAGCCGCTCGTTGCGCCAGAAGCGTTTTGATCCGATCGCTACGGTTGTTCCCCGCCAACAAAGGCCGGCTTTCATCCGCTTGAACGCGTTCTAAGATGGTGTCCATGCCAGCGGTCAGGCAGATGACCAGGCTTGAACGGGTGGCCATGACCCGATTTTCGGCGGGGATGAGCGTCCCCCCACCGGTGGCGATGACCAGACCTTGTCGTTGGGTTAGTTCTCGCAGCAGGGCTGTCTCCATGGCCCGAAAGACATCTTCTCCATGACGGGCAAAGATGTCTGAAATGGACATGCCCGCCTGTTGTTCAATGGTTTCGTCCATGTCGATAAAGGTGCGCTGCAATCGTGCCGCGACCTCACGTCCGACCGCGCTTTTGCCCACGCCCATGAATCCTGTGAGCACAATGTTGGGGGAAGGTTGACGCGATGTTGAAGGCATAGAAACACCTGCATTTACAAAGGATTTGTGTTATGCTGATGATTGTATCATTCTTTTCTCAGGATCGTGAAGATGAAAGATTTCAACCAATCAGACGTATTGTTACGGGAGCAATACCGCGACGCCACAAAACTGTATGATCGCATTCGCTTGCATCAACGCTTTAGCGTGAATCCTGAACCTTTGTGGGAGTGGGTGTGGCGAATCATTAAACTGCCTGCGAATGCCCAAATCCTGGAAGTGGGCACCGGGCCAGCGCATTTTTGGCTCACTAACCATCATCAGGTTCCAGAGGGCTGGGAGATCGTTCTTTCTGATTTTTCTCCGGGGATGATCCAGCAAGCCAGAGAAAATTTGAGGGACGCGCGACATCGTTATACCTTTCTATGTGTGAATGTCATGGATATCCCTTTCCCCGATCAGTATTTTGATGGCGTTTTTGCAAATTTCATGCTCTACCATGCCCCCAATCTGGATGGGGCGATCAGAGAATTACACCGGGTTTTGAAGCCTGGCGGCAGGCTTTATGCTGCAACCAATGGTTCAGGACACATGAAACAGCTGAAGGATTTGTTGCGTCAATTGGACCCGAAGGCATGGTTGGTAGGCGTGGAAACGTCTTTCGGCTTGGAAAACGGCTATGATGCTTTGCGTCGATATTTTCCAGTCGTCAATAGTTACCATTACGATGATGCATTGCAGGTTACCGAGGTGGAGCCGCTGGTGGCTTATGCTCTGTCTGGGGGGATATCCGAGCTGCTGGGGAGGGATTCAGCGCCTCTACGAGAGGCGATTCAGCAGGTCATTGCGCGCGAAGGCATGTTTTTTATTCAAAAACGGTCGGGATTATTTGAAGCGATCAAAACTTTAGATGCGGACAATCCACCATCCTATCACGTTCAGACTCGTTAGGATTGCAGCAATGAACCAGGGGAGTCGCTGGCTGTAAGCATGGCTGGGGAGCATGGCTTCCCAGCCGCTGAGTAAAAGAATGGCAATGGGCAACATCGCAGGGAATAGATAGCGTCCTTGAGGTTGCCATGCCTGGCCTAGCATGGGCAGAAAAATCTGCAAGCCGATCAATCCGGTTGCGATTCCAGCAAACCATCGTGTTCCAGGAGCGAGATTTTTCTGGCTCGACTTGCTGAGGCCCAATCCGGCAAGCAACGTCAACATTCCCAACAGCAGGTAGATCAGCCAGGGATAGGGCCGAGTGAGCCAGCCGAACCATCCCCAAAAACTGGCCCAGGTGAAGCCCCCATAGATCAGATAACGGAAGAGCGAAGGCACATCCCAAACATTGCCCAGGAAGAGGCGGCTGAAATAGCCAGCAGGCAGGGGAAGGTTTCTTTCCAACCAGGTGAAGAGGGGATCGCCAAGGGGAGCGGGCCAGAGGCCATCGCCATTGACCAAAAGTGACCAACCTTGGGCGTCAGTAAGGCGCGTCTTGACGAAGGCTTCCCCTTCTGTAAGCGCAATTTGAAGGGTGATATGATGCGCCTGATCGGAAAGAACATAGGATGTGCGGCAAATTTGCGGTTGCGTGCTAAGAGGACATTCAAGTTCCGCGCCCCCACCCTCTTCGATCAAACGCAAATGGATGTTCTCGCCTGCGCCAACGACCTCTGCTGTGAGCATGATAGCGCTCCCCTGTCGTTTTAGAATTCGTAGACCACTAATGGTTTGATGGAGGCGCACTGGCTTTTCTGTGGCTGAGAGATGCAACTGACCATTGGCGCGACTCTGCGCGGTCTCCGTCCGCCGCCATCCTGCAGCCCATTGGGGGTTTGGCAGGAGCAGAATCATGGTGAACAGGCCGACTGCGAGGAGGGGAGCCAGGGTCGTTGGGGCGCGTAGAGAACGCCAATGACGCAACTGGAGGGTGTTTTTTTGCTGAACGAAAAGAAGGATGCGGATAGCCAGCAGGGGCCACAGGAATAATAATCCGGCATCAACCCAAATTGGCCCCACCGCGGCCAGGCCCAGGGTCAGCGACCATCCGGGCAGAGAATTGGCCAACATCAGTCCGGCGAAGACAGCGCTTCCCCACAGCATCGTGAACGCGTCATTGTTAACGCTGCTTCCGATAAATCCCGCCATGGGATGTAAGCCCACCAGCAAACCGAGGGCAAGGGTTCGTTGCGGGTTCTCTGGCCACAACCGCATGGCCAGCGTCATCACGATGATCAGAGAACTCAACCGTAGCCACAACGAAAGCCAGCGCAGCCAGATGACCTGTTCGGCGAGAGGCATCTGACGCCAATGGGGGCGCCAACGCAGCCATTGCGCGGCCA
>WFTO01000013.1 GCA_015485435.1 Anaerolineae bacterium
AAAGAATAGGCGTTTCGAAAGGTTTTTCCTCCGTGAACCGAAGGCGTCTCCGTGGCCTCCGTGTCTCCGTGGTGCAAAAGCATGTCCACTCAAGTCGACTGAATACTGATTACTGAATACTGACACCCCATGCCCGATCTCCTTGCCCTCACCCTCACCCTGCACCCCATGCCCGAGACCGCAGACGCGGACGCACCCCGCTGGTGGGGCCGCTCGGCCCAGGCTCTGTGGCTCGACGTCGTCCGCCAACTAAACCCGACCATTGCCCACATGCTGCATACAGGAGATGGCCCTCGCTCCTACGCGCTCTCTACCCTGATGGGACGCTTCCCTCAGGGACGTATCGCAGCCGAGGAAACCTACCGTCTGCGCATCACCACGCTCACTTCCGAGTTGAGCGATCTACTGGCGCAAGCTGTGGCTGATGGTCCCCTCAGCCCGGGTCGGGTCGTCACGTTGGACTTCCATCGTTTTCAGGTAGCGGATGTGGCCCGGGAAGGCCCTTGGGAAGGCCAGGCCGATTACCCCGCGCTGGCTGCAGACATCCTCGCCCGCAGCAGCGCGCCTCCTCGTCGTCTGACCCTGCGCTTTGCCAGCCCCACCGCGTTCAAAACCCGAGGGCGTCACATGCCCGTTCCCCTCCCTGAGCTCGCGTTCGGCAGCCTCTTGCGTCGCTGGAACGCGTTCTCTCCTATCGCCTTCCCCGAAGATTTGCAACGTTACGCCGTAGAATGCCTGGCCATTGCCCAGTATGACCTGCATACCCGCTTGGTGGAGATGAAAAATCGGGGCAGACGCCCCGGAGCCGTGGGCGACATCGCCTACGTCAGCATTTGCTACGACCGCTACTGGATGAGCGTTATCCACGCCCTGGCCGCGTTTGCTCGATATGCGGGCATAGGCGCGGGCGTAACCGTGGGCATGGGCCAGTGTCGGAAGATCGAGGACTGAGGTCGGAAGATGGGAGTAGAAGACAGAGGACAGAAGGCAGAAGACAAAAGACAGACATCGGATGCCTTATGAAATATCCCGTTTACGTTACGCAACAGGGTGCAAGAGTGCACCTGAAAAATCGTCGCCTGGAGGTGAATCTGCACGATGAACCATTGCTGCGCGAGCCCTTAAATCGAGTGGCCCAACTCGTCCTGTTCGGTAACGTGCAGGTCACCACCCAGACGGTGACTGCGTTGCTGCACCAAGGGGCGGAAATCATCTACCTTGGTTATCACGGCCAGTTTCGAGGCCGTCTGATTGGTGAGGTCACGCCCCATGCGCCCATCCGTCGCGCCCAATATCGGGCGCTGGACCGGCCCAACGACATCCAGGCCCACGCTCAGGGCATTGTCCGGGCCAAGATACAGCATCAGCTCACCCTGCTGCGCCGCCAGAACCGGGAGCGCCTGAACCCGATCGTCGACGCGGCCATCGCTCGGCTGGTGGAAGCCCGAGACCAGGTGGGGCGACGCGCCAATCTGAATTCGCTGCGCGGGCATGAGGGCGCCGCTGCCCAGGCTTATTTCCGCGGCTTCCGCCAGCTCTTCGGGCCCGAATGGCGCTTCGAAGCCCGCCGCCGTCGTCCTCCCCCCGATCCCATCAACGTGCTCCTTTCTTTGGGCTACACTCTGCTGGCCCAGGCCGCATTCAGCGCGGTGCAGACCGTAGGCCTGGACCCTTACGCAGGGTTTTATCATGAGTATAAATACAATCGTCCTACCATGGCATTGGACCTGATGGAGGAATTTCGGCCCATTGTGGACAGCGCCATTCTCTGGGCTGTGCACAGTCGCCAGATCACCCCCGATCACTTTGAACCGGGGCCTGCGCATCGCCCCGTCGTCCTGGGCGATGAGGGAAAAAAGCGTTTTCTGGCCGCGTATGAACGGCGGATGATGCAAACGTACCGGCATCCCGGCCGCGATCAACGTCTTTCTTTGCGGCAGTGCATGATCGAACAGGCCCGTCAGATCGCGCGTCGCCTCCTCGAAAATCGGCCCGGCTATACGGGTATGGGATTCCACTAAACCAATGCAACGCCCTGAATTTTACGTCATTGTTTACGATATCGAAAAAGACCGCCGTCGCGCCAAAGTGGCCAAATTGTTGGAACAGGTGGGCGAGCGGGTGCAATACAGCGTGTTCGAGCTCTGGTTGACCCAAGAGGAGTTGCACAGCTTGACTCGACGCCTGGAGCAACATGTGGTCCCCGATGAAGACAGTGTGCGCATCTATTACCTGTGCGGCTCCTGTCGAGAGAAGATACGCAATCTGGGCAAAGCCGTAGTCGCGGCCCCGCCAGGGGTGCGCATCGTCTGAACCTTGCGTACCCCCTCCTCAACATCCACCCCGCCAGGAAGAGGATAAAGCAGGGGGGCGCTGAGGCCGGCGGAGGACAAACCCTGCACTTTCACGAACGAATGGTCCTGAACCCCGTTTTTTTTGAAGCGTTGCTGATGCTGGTCGCTTATGTTACACTAAAAGTCAGGAAAAGCGCCCGTTGCAAACCTGGGTGAAATGATAGAAACTTGCAGAAAATGGCGTCTCAAACCACCCAAAGCCCTCACGGGCATTGAAACGTTACCTATGAGCAAGAACATAATGTAGTGACTGCTCATTTAGTCTCAAACCACCCAAAGCCCTCACGGGCATTGAAACATTTTGAAGATTGGCTGGATTGCGCGATTCCGTAT
>WFTO01000014.1 GCA_015485435.1 Anaerolineae bacterium
AGCCCAGGCCTTTCAGGATGTAAAATCGACTGCCAGAGATCTTGACGCCGCGCTCAAAATCAATAATGTCGAGGGCTTCACCAATTTCCCAATGAGGTCTGGGCTGGAAATCGAATTCTCGAAATTCTCCTTCCACCCGCACCACCACGTTATCGCTTTCGTCTTTGCCCACGGGCACTTCAGGCAGAGGCAGGTTGGGGATGTTCAGCATCGCCCACTCCAGGTCCTTTTCCACCTGATTCAACTCAGCTTGCAGGGCATCGATCTGCTTGCCCAGCTCTGCCATACGCGCTTTTAAGGCCTCTGCCTCCTCGCGTTGCCCTGCGCGCATGAGTTGACCGATCTGCTTGGACCCTTTATTACGCTCCGCCTTTAGGGCTTCAAGGGTCACCAATATCTCTCGACGTCGCTTATCCAGACGGATGGCTTCCTCCACAGGCGCGTCCTCCGCGCCTAGTTTCTTCATCGCCTCGCGGACCATGTCGGGCTGTTCACGCAAAAGTTTGATATCTATCATCCTGTTGCTCCTATAAATGCTTTGGTATGGATTCAATAAAAAAACGCCCGCTCGTTCCAGGACGAGGGGGCGCTCGTGGTGCCACCTGGATTCGCCGCGGCCTCACGACCGCGACCTCCGTGGATGCGTGTACATCCTGGCCGGGTAACGGCGGCCTTCCGGCCCAGCTTACTGCGCTTGCATGACCAACGCGGTTCGGCCGGGCGACTCAGGAGGGGATTTCATCCAGCCGTCGTCATTGCCTTGCACCAACCGGCAACTCTCTGAGACGCGAGTCTGGATTACTTGTCTCCGTCGTAGTCGTTTCGAATATTCGGCAACAAGGTGCTGCGTTGATAAAAAGGTTAGCATAGCCTCCTTATTTTTGTCAACCGCCGCCAATTCAGCGATAATAACCATCATGCAATCATGTTGATGGGTTGCCCACCCCTATTCCCTGCTCATTTCGGCTGAAAAGATCTCATGACTGAACTCTTCCCCATCTACGACCTGGCCACAGCGCGTGAGACCATCCTCAAACGGCGCGACTGGTCTGAAATCACGTATCCGCAAAGCCTGCTGGATGGCATCTTCCAGATTTTTGGAGAGCGTCTCACCCCAGAACAGGCCGTGGCTCGTATCCTCAACGATATCCGACAGGAGGGCGATGCCGGCTTACAACGTTGGACGGAACGCATCGACGGCATCCAGCGAGCGAGTTATCAGGTGCCCTCAGAGGCCTGGCAGGAGGCATTGGACCGGATCGATCCCGATCTTAGGGATGCCTTGTGGACATCGGCCAACCGCATTGCCTCTTTTCATCGACGACAACCCGCGCACTCCTGGATACATCAGGATGAAGATGGCACGTTGGGGCAACTGGTCCGACCCCTGGATTCGGTGGGCGTGTATGTACCCGGCGGGAGCGCACCTTTGCCATCTTCGTTGCTTATGGCCGCGGTGATCGCTCGTGTCGCTGGCGTGGAGCGTATCATCGCCATGACGCCGCCTGATCGGACCACGGGCAAGATTCCCGACGTCATCCTTGCAGCCGCGGCCATTGCGGAAATCGATGAGCTTTATGCGCTGGGTGGCGCCCAGGCCATTGGGGCCATGGCCTATGGCACCGAAAGCATCCAACCGGTGGATAAGATCGTGGGCCCAGGGGGCTTGTTTGTCACCCTGGCGAAACGGCAGGTGTTCGGCGTGGTTGGCATCGATGGTCTGCCCGGCCCCACCGAAACCATGGTCATAGCTGACGAGCACGCGCATCCGGGCATGGTGGCCGCGGACTTGCTGGCGCAGGCCGAACATGACATCCTTGCCACAGCTATCCTGCTGACGCCCAGTCGGAAACTGGCCGAAGCCGTCGCCAAGGAGGTCGAGGCCCGTCTGCAGAACCTGTCGCGAGCACATATCATCCACCAATCCTTGCCCGAACGAGGAGGGGCTGTCCTTACCCCCGATCTGCCTGCTGCAGTCGAAGAGGCGAACCGATTTGCCCCCGAACACCTTTGCCTGTCGGTGGCAGACCCCTGGTCGCTGGTCCATCGCATCCGTCATGCTGGCGGCATTTTCGTCGGCGAAAGCAGCTTCGAAGTCCTTGGCGATTACATTGCTGGCCCCAGCCATATCATGCCCACCGAAGGCACCGCCCGATATGCATCACCGGTGAATATCGAAGATTTTGTGAAACGCATCAGCCTGGTCGCTCTGACCACGGAAGCGGGAGCATCATTAAGCGCGGTCGCTGAGCGCATCGCTCAGGCGGAAGGCCTGGACGCCCATGCATCAGCCGCGCGAGAACGCATCAAACAGAATTGGCGCACCACTTCCTGACTTACTCATTTCTCGACACACTCTCCTCCCTTTCAAGCCCATGTCCGCAAACGATGTCATCCGTTATATCCCGGAACAAATTCATCCCGAGGCGTTTGTTGCGCCCAACGCCATCATCATCGGTGATGTGCGTTTGGAAGCAGGCGCCAACATCTGGTTCGGCGCGGTATTGCGCGGCGATGTCGATCGCATCGTCATCGGCGAAGGAAGCAATGTCCAGGACAATTGTGTCATTCATTGCGATCCCGGATTTCCGACCCTGGTGGGCAAACATGTGGTCATCGGTCATGCAGCCATAGTCCATGGTTGTGTCATCGAGGATGGTGCGCTGATCGGGATCAACGCCACGGTTCTCAGCGGCGCCCACATTGGCGAGGGGGCGATGATTGCCGCTGGTGCGTTGGTGCCACCAGGAACCCGGATTCCACCGCGTACGTTGTACAAAGGCGTTCCCGCGCGTTTTGCCCGCCCGGTGCGAGAAGCTGAGCTCAAGGCTATTCTCGCCAATGCCCAACGTTACCATGAGCGGGCCATGCGTTACAAAGCCTATTTCAACAATCACGTCAACCAACCGACGAACACCACGAATCGATGAACACCTCCTCACCCACGCTTCCCCACCCCGACGCCGTGCTCTTCGATGTAGACGGCGTACTTTGGGCCGCCCAAGACGCCTACAATCGCTGTACGCTCCATGTGGCGCGTACATTGGCTGCGCAAAACCACTGGCCCGATGCAGACCTCTCCCTCGAACACATCCAGTCGTTCAAACGATCTGGGGGCTTCAACAGTGATTGGGATATGATCTGGGCCATCGTGGTGTTGCTCCAAGCTCGGGCCGAAGGACGCATTCCTGCCGAGAAGTCCTGGTTGGAACTGGCCAAAGAGAACGCAGGCAGGGGACTGGATTGGGTCAAGCAATACGCTGGCCCCCAAGCGCCCAATTTTCATGAGCTGCAAGCCCTTTACGACGCCTACTATTGGGGCGCTGACTGGTATCCGCAGATTTACGATAAAGACCCGGTCATTGTATATCGACCAGGCTTCGCCCATGCAGAACGAGCGTATGCTCGCGACGATCTGGCATCGCGGCTTCGCGCCGTGGGCATTCGTAAAATTGGCATGATCACCGGCCGGAATCGCAACGAAATGCGCACCCCCCTGGCCGCGCTCAACTTCGACGGCCTACTTGTGCATGACGCCATCTTCACCGATGAGGATGGCAAAAAGCCGAATCCCACCCTGCTGGAAAGAGCCATCGCGGTGCTAGAAACGCCCTTTGTCGTCATGGTGGGAGATTCATTCGATGACATCCGACTGGTGCACAACTATCGCCAACTCCCCAATGACCGACAAAAAGCCCGCGTGCTTGCCGTCGCTATCGACCATGACAACCACCCCGAACACTGGTTTGAACTCGGGGCAGACGCAGTACTCAACGACGTCAACGAATTACCCGATTGGCTTGACCAACGTTGACGCCCCCTCACATCGTCTAGAACGCCCCACCCACCATTCCTGGCTATGCAAGTATTCGAATCCATCACCGCCGCCCACCTTAAAGGCCCCACCCATCTCACCATTGGCAGCTTCGATGGCATGCATCGAGGGCATCGCGCCCTGATTATGGCCATGCAAGAAGCCGCCCATCAAGATGGCGCAGCCTGTGGTCTGCTGACCTTTCACCCGCATCCACGCGCCGTGCTCTTCCCCGACAAACCCGTGGCCAGCATCAGCTCCCTGGCCGAGCGACTGAAACTCTACGCCCTGGCCGGCTTGGACTTTACGATTGTCCATCCCTTTACCAAACAGACGGCCCAAACCGAACCCGAAGCATTCATGGATCTCCTCAAAGAACATTTGGCCTTATCGGACTTATGGATCGGCCCAGACTTCGCTCTGGGGAAAAATCGGCGTGGGGATGTGTCATTCCTGCTGGAATACGGCAAAAAAATCGGCGTCAGAGTTCATGTGGTGGAAGAATTTCGTTGGGAGGGGGTGCATGTGCGATCCTCACGCATCCGGCAGACCTTGAGTCGTGGCAACATTGAATGGGCAAACATCTGGTTGGGGCGCCATTTTGCCATCTCGGGCGTTGTAGTGCACGGAGACCATCGCGGACGCACCCTCGGCTTTCCCACGGCCAACCTCTCCATCTCCCAAAACCGGGTGCATCCCGCGGATGGCGTGTATGCCGCCTGGGCGGTCGTTGAAGGAAGGCGTTTCCCTGCGGTGGTGAATATCGGTGTGCGCCCCACGGTCAATGGCAGGCAACGCACCATTGAAGCGCATCTCATCAACTTCAACGAGGACATTTATGGACGTTGTTTGGAGCTCGCCTTTGTCACGCGCATCCGAGATGAGATGAAATTTTCGGGGCTGGAGGCCCTGACCCAACAGATCGCCCGCGACAAAGACCTGGCCGAATGGATTTTGGCCCAAGACCCGCAGGTCCCCGATTACGAGCGCTACCGAGAGCTCTCCTACACCGCAGATTGGGGAGTCGATGTGTTTGGAGGCACGCTTGAAGAGTTGTTTGCCCACGCGGCCATCGCCATGTTTGGTTTGCAGGCCGCTTACGATGTCGCCGGCCCCACCGTGCAGCAGTATATCGAAAGCGAGGGCGTTGACCGTGAAGACCTGCTCGTCAACTGGCTGAGCGAACTGCTTTGGCAAGAGGAAACCCACCAGCTGATGGTGCAACGAGTGTTTGTGGAAGCGCTCACCGATCAGATGATCAGGGCGCGAGTCTTTGGCCGTGCAGGCCCCAGCGACCTTGCACATATTAAAGCGGTGACTTATCACGATCTGGTCATCGAGCCGCCGGCGGCATCGGACAATTTGTGGCACGCCCGGGTCTTGTTCGACACTTAACCCCTTCTCATAAACCGAGCGAACCCGATTCAGAAAGCGCATCCTCATCTTGTGCAGATGCTTTGGTAATGGTTAAAAACGGGTGATTAGCCATCTTCTGTAGAAAATGTTGACGGTGCCTTTCGTCCAACGTTTCAGCGATGGCGCTGATACGGGCTTGCAGCATCGATTCAATGCGTTGGACCGTATCATGATCGCCCAATTGGCGATAGACAAGAGCGGCAATCTGCCATGTCTCCAACTCCGTCTCCTCGCCCGACGCGACGGCCTGCTCAAAATGACGAAGCGCCTGGCGAGCTGCATCATTATCTCCCAACATGAGATGCGCCTGGGCATACAAGGCCCACAGCAAATCTTCGCCAACATCCTCACCCTCTTCAAACGACGTCCGCGCCTCCTCAAGCATGGAGAGCGCTTCCGTTGGGTTCTGTTCCTGCAAGGCGCATTGGGCCAGGCCTAACCAAACCAGGGGTTTATTCGAGGAAAAATGATGGGTTCTAAACAGAAACAACGCCTTTTGAAATGCGTCGCGAGCTTTGGGCGTTTGGTGCAAGGCCAGAAAGGATTGTCCTTGACAAATACGTATGTAGCTTTCCAGTGAATGGTCGGTGAAGACTTCGGTAAGTGACATCGCCTGTTCGTAACAAGCCATCGCCCGCTGGAAGTCCCCCACGGCATGAAACAAAATGCCCTGACTGGTGAGGCTATGGGCATCTAATGCCATATCGCCGGTTTGAGGAATCAGCGTTCGGGCCCGTTCTTGCATTGCCAGCGCTCGGCCAAAATCCCCTATCCGATGATAAAGCATGGAGAGGTTGTTGCAGATGATGGCTTCGCGCCAGGGATCATCGAGCCCTTGCCAGAAGGCCAGGGTGGCCTCCATGTAGGAACGCGCGGCGTCGAAATGTCCGCAATTTAACTCTGCGATACCCAGTACCCCTAACAACATGGATTCTCGACGCTTATCGCCGATCTCCTGACATAACTTGACGCCCTCGCGACAACAACGGATGGCGCGGGCGTATTCCCCCATGCGGATATGGCACATAGCTTCGATGCGCAAAGCATCTGCGACCAACCCTTTGTCCTCCTGCTCCCGGGCCAACCGTTGCGCGGCTCGCGCATCCTCGATCCCACGGACAAAATCAGAGATGCGCATGGCCCATTCGGCGCGACGCCGCAATGTATCCGCCAGACGTCGTTGATCGCCCAACGCCTGTGCCAAAGCCATCATGACTTTCAGGTCGGCCGCCTGTTCCTTTCGCTGGGCGAGTTGATTGTAAGCCCGCTCTCGTCGACTGAGAGCGCGGAACCGCAACGCCCGTTCATCCTCTGGGATAAACTCCAGGGCCTGAGTAAATAATTCAATGGCCGCGCCTTGTGCATGACGCTCTTGCATAAGTTCGCCGGCTTTGAGTAACCATTGAATGGCGAGGGGACGGTTGCCACTTCGAAGGTAATGATAAGCCAGGGATTCCGCCTCGTGGGCGCTGGCCGCATGCCCACACTGTTGTTCTAATGCGACCGCAACGCGTGCATGCATGCGCTGACGCGCCGGGAGAGGGATCGATTCATAGACCACCTGGCGCAACAGAGAGTGGGAGAAGTCATAGGCCAATGTTTCTTGTTCACGGTCCATTTCCACGAGCCCGCGACGAAGCCAATCATCCATCGCGGTTTCGATGTCTGCTGGCGAAACTCGTGCTGCCAAGGCCAACAGATCGACCGTAAAACTGGCGCTAACGACAGCAGCGACTTCCAACCAGTGTTGCGATTTCACTGGCAAACGCTCGATACGGCCCAAAATCATGGAACGGACCCGCTCGGGGATGGAGAAGGCATCTTCGTCATCGCGATGAAATTCGCTTCTGCGAGCCTGCCGTGATGAGAAGCGCTCCAAAAACCCAGGCTTCATCCGCCATTCCGCCCCTTCACGATAGAGCGCTCCTCGGTCGATCCAATCGCGCAGGCGTTCCACCAAAATGAACGCATTCCCATGCGATTCCTCGTACAAAACCACTGACAACTGCTCCTGCGTCGATGAATCCAGGCCATGAAATGTGCCCACCAGGCTCAAGGTCATTGCCTCGTTAAAAGGCGACAACTGCAAGGTAGTCAAATGCCCCTCTCGCTCCAATTCACGACGCCAAACCCACATGGCTGAACCACGCGGCACATCCTCTGGGCGATATGAAGCCAGCCACCATACCGGCGCATGTTGTAGTCTTGGGATAAGATAACGCAGCAAATCAAGGGTGTCTGAGTCTGTCCAATGCAAATCATCTAAGAAAAAGACAACGTCGGCATTGAGGGACTCTAAAAATCGCGCCACGGCTTCAAAAAGACGTTGCCTTGCCTGTCTATCCTGTTCCATCGCTGGCTGCGAAGGCGTGGCGTCTCCACCATGCAATTCGGGAACCAGTCGAGCCAGTTCTCGCAGCCAAACCGGTGCCAGACCATGCACCCCGTCCCTGTTGGACTCTCTGGTGCGCAAATAGAAGCGCAACGCATCGACAATGGGCTGGAAGGAAGCGCCGCCACCGAATTGATAGCACCGCGCCCGCAAGATGCGCACCCCGCGACCAGAGAGATGGCGGAGCACTTCTTCCGCCAATCGGGTTTTGCCCACTCCTGCATCTCCAGCGATGAGGGTGATGCCCGCCCTCCTCTGCCATTGCGAGAGCAAGCGGGCGTGCTCCTGTCCTCGGCCCACAAAGGGAAAGCGTTCGGGTATGGCCGAGCTTTCGGAAAAAAACCGCCCTTCACGCACCAAAAGCTGATATTGTTGCGGGTCACGAATGCGAAGATATAGCTGGGTGGTTTCTGGCAATGGCGACGTCTGAAGCTCCTTGAGGGCCTGACAGCAACGATCGTATTGGGCCAACGCCTCCGCCCGCCGCCCCAGCAACGCATAGCAGAACATGAGTTGACGATGCGCCCATTCCGACCAGGGTGACAGCATCAACAGTCGTTGCAGTGTCAGGGTGGCCTGATGACATTCGCCGCGGAGTATCTGAAGCTCGCTCAGCGCCTGTAGCCCTTGCAACGCAAGCTCGCGAAAATAGGCTCTCTGCCCCACCATCCACAAATCGAACTCCGGCGCATCATCCACCGAAAGCCCCTCCAAAAACTCACCACGATACAAAGCCAACCCGGTTTGCAATGGCTGCAATGGCGCTTCCATGCCATTGGGAGATGCGTCTTTGCGGGCGGCAAGCGCCCAACGCACACGTTGTTCCAGCTGCTCCACGTCTAGCCAGATATCCTCACGCGGGAAAAAGGCCACCTCTTGGCGCGTCAACTGCAGATAGGGACACACTTCCTCTGGAGGGTTCGGGCATAAGGTACGGCGGATATTCCACAATGCGCGTCGCAGATTGCGGTTCGCGCGTGCCGGGTCTTGCGCAGGCCAAAGCAGATTTGCAAGTGCGTCCCGTCGGTGAGTGCCGGGACGCATGATTAGATACGCCAACAATGCCAGCGTTTTTGCCGTCTCCAGGCGAACAGGGGCGTTCTCTACCCGTATCTCGGGCCCGCCCAACAGATAGATTTCAAGGGTGGGAACTTCCTGAGGGGTCACGTGGGCCAATAAATTTAGTGCTCGAAATGATGCCGATCCTGCCAATGCTTCAGATTAGACGATTGGGCGACCATTTCAATGTTTTTTCAACGTTCTTTCAACGCTACAAACATACAATGAAATTGTCAATGAGTTCATTATACATGTTCACGGCATTGAGACCAATGCCATCTTACCGCATCTTTCTGCTTCATGTCTGGATTGAAACCCCAGACAGGCTTTCAGTGGAAGCCTCCACTCGCATCATGCTGGAGGACCCCTACTCGGGCCAACGATGGGGCTTTGGCGACCCGTCCTGCCTCGTCCCATTTTTAAAAAGCCTTTTGGATACGGAATCCTATCCAAAGACAACCAAGGCCCATACGCCCCCTAACCGTACTCACCACAATTCATAGATTCGCGGAATGAAGCACCCCAGCGATTCATCGGGTCTTTTCCTACAATCGTATAGCCTCTCGCCTTTTCGTCATGCCCCGCTTGGCGCCTCCGCGTCTTTGCGGGGCATCGACGTATGGTCAGCAAATGGCGCGTTCACCATCACCGTGGTGGCCCCTGTGACCGACGTGACCGTGCACGGGCTCGCGGTTATGGAGGTGGGCCAGATCGTCATCTACACCGCAGTCATCTCCCCACCGATGCGGCTGCGGTCACCACCTCTGATTGCCAGAACCCACCGTTGACCTGGTCAGAGCGGAAATGCTTGTCGTCTTGTTGGATGACAGTCAGCTCAACATGTCTATGGTTGTCGAGTAATCAGTCTTTGGGGGGTGACGGCTTCCACCGCCGCCCCGTTCAATGGAACATGCCGTCCCACATCGCTTTTCCTTTCCCATGCCTCTCTGCATTCTGATTGACCCACGTCCTCTTAAATCAAGGAGGGACCATCATGAAACGACTGGCGAACACCACCGCGTCCCCGAATAAAAGCATGCTGTGGCTGCTCGGCGTTGCGTTTATTGCGGCGTTGGCTCTGAGCATAGGAATCGCTCCGGCGAACGTACAGGGGAGCGGAGCCATCAGGCCGGGATTTGATGCAAACGCGATGTCTGCGAATGACGACTTGTCTACAGGACTGGTGCCACTTGGATTCACCATCAACTTCTTTGGCGTCAATTACACCCATTTGTACATCAACAACAATGGTAATGTAACCTTCGATGATGTGCTGCCAGATTACACTCCCTTTAATCTGACCACCACGGGGCGCGTCATCATGGCGCCATTTTTTGCCGATGTCGACACAACGGGGTCAGGATCAGGGGTGGTAACGTATGGCACGGGCATGGTCGACGGCCGCCCCGCATTCGGGGTCAACTGGATCAATGTTGGATACTTCGACGCGAATACTGACAAATTAAATAGCTTCCAGCTTGTGCTTATCGACCGTTCCGATATCGCCCCTGGCGACTTTGACATGGAGTTCAATTACGACCAGATCCAATGGGAAACGGGCGACTTAAACAATGGCACGAATGGTCTTGGCGGCAACTCCGCGCGCGTTGGCTATTCCAATGGAAGTGGCGATCCAGGGACGTTCTTTGAGTTTCCAGGTTCAGGTGTGCCTGGCTCATTTCTCGACTCGAATACAACAACAGGGTTGATACACAACAGTTTAAACAGCACCCAACTAGGCAGATATGTGTTTTATGTGCGCAGTGGCCAGGTAGAACCGACACCAACCCCCACAGTAACGCCAACTCCCTTGCCCACGAATACGCCTACCGCCACACCAACCCCGACCCCAACGCCGCCCTTCCCAGTCTATCGCTTCTGGGGAAACGTAAAAGACGAACGAGGCAATCCGCTCGTAAATGTTTTGGTGCAACTCCTGGCATATCATCCGTGGGAGAAAAAGTGGCGCATTTTGCACAAGGCTTATACCCATCCAGATGGCCGATTCTACCTCTATCGACAGGAAGATTACCTCTTCACCCGCTATCACGTGGTTGTGGAACCAGAACAAGATTGGGTGGCCGTAAACGCCGAAGCGCCGCCTCCGGCGATGATTATCGACAACCGCACCATCGAATACGAAGATATTCCAGCAGGATTTTACCAAGAGAACCGATTCACCCTTGCCAAGATCACGCCTACGCCGACCGCTACGCCCACACCCAGCACCGGTGTTGTCCAGGGCTTTGTTTGGCAGGATGAGAACATGGATGGTCATCGCCAGGAGGGAGAAAAAGGGCTGCCCGGCGTCACGGTTCGCCTTAGAGAGCAATCCTCCATTCAACGCTTACTCGCCTGGGAAACCAACACCGATGACACGGGCTTCTACCGCTTCGCCAACATCCCTCCCGGCGTTTACATCCTATCAATCGACCACCAGATTGGCTTCTATCCCACCACAGAAACCATCATCGAGGTCAAGGCTGAGGCCAACACCGTGGTGGAGGCGGATTTCGGTCTTTACGTATTCTCGGACAACATTTATATGCCGCTGATATGGCAAAAGCAAGCCCTGCTGGATTCAACGCCGCCCTCATCATCCGAATGATCGTGAGGCGTCCGGCCTGCCCTTCTTTTGCAGAATTGGACAGGAAACCGGCACCCTTGCAACCTTATATCCTTTTTGAGTAAGTTCGAATCATGATAGCGGTCCGGTAGAGTGAACATATTGTGGGGGCAGGTCGCCCCCGCAGTGGTATATTTTGGATATGGCGCATGAGAATCGTTCATACGAGGCGTCAAAATCATCTATTCTTGTTACCTTTTCCTTTGATGAGGAGATTGAAAAAATGCATCCTGATCTACTTCAACGATTGAAAAAAGGCCCATTAGTTTCCCTGTGGTTACTGTTGTGGCTGCTTTTAGGCATCTTGTTTGGCATCTATCCAGCCACGGCCCAGGAAGGTATGATAACACCCCAACTGCTATCCCTTACGAATGAAAAACCCACATGGGTTATGCAAGGAACTATCACCAACACCATCACCCCTTCTGATGATACGTATGTTTGGAATCTGTATCCAAATGACTCTTTTGGAAGTGAAGAAACCATGTGGATTTACAATAACGATCAGTACGATATGTATTCAGTTGGGTTATTGAAATTTCAGTACAAAATACCCCCCAATGCCGTGGTCACATCCGCCAAATTAAGCCTCAAAATCCAGGAAAATTCCAGCGCCAGCGGGCTCCCTTCCTACGCTTATTTACTGGACTTAACGCCCTGGGATGAAGATACGGTGACATGGAATTCACTTCCTAAGCCTTTGCAAGGGACGTCCAGTATCACGAACACTTTGTTGTCCTATGGTCCGAATTCTTGGGACACCTGGGATGTTACGGAGCTAGTAAAATACGCAATTGACCATCAGGACTCAATCACTAAAACCATATCTTTTGGTCTGAACATGGCCCAAAACTCAGACCACAGTCAGGAGTGGTTCACCAAAGAAAGTGGGAACTCGCCCGAGTTGACCATCACCTATAAAACCGTCACGGATTCCGGAATGGTCCGGGGCTACGCCTGGGATGACGCCAATCGAAATGGACGTCGGGAAAACGATGAACCGGGCGTGCCGCATGTAAAGCTGGGACTGCAGAAAGTCAATGATGGTAGTGGTCAGCAAGTCGAAACGGACCAGAATGGTTTTTTCCAATTTAGCGAGGTTCCCCCAGGCTCCTATACATTAACGATTGTTCCCACGGCAGGAATCCTGCCCACTACGGAAAATCCTGTCCAGATTCAGGTGGATGCGGGCTCCGTCATCAACGTCAACTTCGGCGTCTACCACTTGACACATTGGCTCTATCACCCCTTTGATTTGAAACCATAACCGTTAGCATTAGCTCGCGTGCGGCAATAGTGTGAAACATTCAGGCTGGCATGCTCAAAATCAACGCTTGCATGCCAGCTTAGTTTTGCCAAAATCGTCCCAACGCGCGATGATTGCATCAGGAAGCAGATTCATTACCCAATCCCACACACCATCCCCACCGCCCATGGTTGCTAAAGTTCGCCTAGACAAAATTCTTGTAGAGCGAGGCCTGGCCGACAGTCGAGAACAAGCTCAACGGATGATTATGGCTGGCTGGGTGTTGATTGAAGATCGTCCAGCGACCAAGCCCGGGCAAAAGGTCGCGGTGGACGCGAACATACGGGTGAAAGAGCGCCCCGCTTACGTGAGTCGTGGAGGATACAAACTCAAAGCAGCCCTTGATGCTTTCGGCATTCAACCTCATGACTGGGTGTGTGCGGATATCGGCGCGTCAACCGGCGGATTCACCGATGTACTGCTTCAATATGGCGCAAAGCGGGTCTATGCCATCGACGTAGGGTATGGACAGTTGCATTGGCGATTACGTAATGATGCTCGAGTGGTGGTCATGGAACGGACGAATGCCCGATTTCTGCAAAGTCTGCCAGAACCCGTAGACCTGGTCACCATCGATGCGTCCTTTATCTCGCTGCGATTGCTACTCCCAGCGGCAAAACGTCTCTTATCCCCCAGCGGCAGGATCATTGCATTGGTCAAGCCTCAGTTTGAGGTGGGCAAAGGCAAGGTCGGCAAGGGAGGCGTCGTGCGCGATCCTGCATTGCACCGTCGAGTCCTTGAGGACATCCTTTATTGGACATCGGCAGAAACCTTTGGGCCCCAGGGGTTAATTCCATCTCCCATTTTGGGGCCCAAAGGAAATCGTGAATTTTTGCTCTTCATGCAGCCTGGCGCCACGGCAGTCGATGCCGAGCGTCTGATTACAGAAGCGTTGGGAACCTAGGAAACCTCAGGCGCTTCGCGTGCGCATCAGTTTTTCGATCCGCGCCACAGCCCGCTTCAGTTCTTCCATCGAGGTAGCAATCGAGAAGCGCACATGACCTTCGCCCGCTTTGCCGAAAGCAATGCCGGGCGTACCCGCAATCTCGGCCTCTTCGAGCAGGATGTTTGCCAGTTCCATGGAGTCTGTCCCCAACCCTGGGAATCTCACAAACAGATAAAATGCGCCCGCAGGACGATCGCATTCCACCCCGGGAATGGCGTTCAAGGCATCGACCATAAAGTCTCGTCGAGCTTTATAGGCCTGGCGCATGCGCTCGACCTCATCTTGAGGTCCAGAGAGCGCTTCAGCGCCGGCAGCCATCGTAAAAGATGCGGCCGAGGTAACCGTTTGGCTTTGCAACTTGGCCATTAAACCGATGATCTCCGCAGGGCCGACTGCCCATCCCAAACGCCAGCCAGTCATGGCATAGGCTTTGGAATGCCCGTTGACCGTCACCGTGCGTTCAGCCATATCGGGCAGGGAGGCAAGATTGATATGCTCCCCCTCGAAAATCAGTTTCTCATAGATCTCATCGGAAATGACGTAGAGATCATGCTTGATGGCGAGCTCGCGCACGATGGCGGCCTCGGTGGCGTCGATGACATGGCCCGTAGGGTTGTTAGGTGAATTCACCATGATGACTTTAGTGCGAGGCGTTATGGCATCTTCGACCGCCTCGGTAATGCTGAATTGCGTAGCCGGGTCCAGACTGACAGTCACCGGCGTGCCTCCGGCCATGATCACCATGGGCACGTAGGAAACCCAATAAGGTTCAAAAATGATGACTTCATCTCCTGGATTCAACAGGGCCGCGAGGGTGGCATAAATCAGAAACTTGGCACCAGGACTCACCAACACCTGGGTAGCAGGGTCTACCGTGAGGCCATATTCTTGACTCATTTTTTGGGCCACGGCGCGACGGATAGCCAGGGTGCCTCTGGATGGTGGATAATGTGTGTCGCCAGCGTCGAGTGCAGCTTTTGCGGCAGCGATGATGTGTGCTGGAGTGTCAAAGTCGGGGTCGCCTCCTGCGAGGGAGATGACATCACGCCCGGCAGCTTTGAGGGATTTGGCTTTGTCATTTACCGCGATGGTCGCGGAAGGGGGGATGTTTTGCAAAAGTTGGGAAAGTGATTTCATGGTAGGGTCATCAAATAAGAGAATGGGAATGCAGGATGGAGGGTTGCAGGATAAGATTTAACCGCATAATTGTAAGCAGAATCGATGGATTCGCCAAACGCCCTCTGAAAGGCCTCCCGAGGCTGTATCCCGTCCCTTGGTCACAGGCCTGACGCAACGTAGACATAGCAGCCCTCATTTCGATTGACATTTTGCTTTATTTCCCTTACAATGAAGTCATGATGATGCAAGCGATCCCGCAATTTGCCTTTACCTGCTCCTGTATCGGGCGGGCGTAGTTGGCTCCGCCAGCTGCCCCGCGTCTTCTGCTGATGCGGTGAGTCGCTTGTTTTTAACTGCATAGTGAATTGCCCGGCAAGATTCATGATCGGGTGCCATTGATGACCTATTCGTTTAAGGCGCCGATAGCCGCAGGGCATGTAAGACTCACCGCATGTCGGTGAGTTTTTTGTTTGTAAAGACCACATCCCTGTGCGTAAGCACAGCGTTCTATAACCAGGAAATGATCATGGCTATCTCAACTATTGCTCCCCTTCCCACCCAAACCAAGACCTCCCATCCTCATGCTGAGCCCTCACGGCCTCCGATTTTGCAATTGATCGGCAATACGCCCCTGATTCCCCTTGAACGGTTGGCCCAGGACCTATCGCCTAGAGTAAAAGTTTATGTCAAGGCGGAATGGTTCAACCCCGGAGGCTCGGTCAAAGACCGCCCTGCCCTGCGAATGATCGAACAAGCTGAGATACGTGGGGAGCTGCGTCCAGGCATGACCATTATCGACGCTACCAGTGGCAACACGGGCATCGGCTATGCGCTGGTTGGCGCAGCCAAGGGGTATCCTGTCACTCTCGTCATGCCCGAAAACGTCAGCGAAGAACGCAAACAGATCGCCCGGGCTTATGGCGCACAGGTTATCCTCACCGCCGAAAAAGACGGGGTGGATGGCGCCATTCGCTATGTCCACGATCTGGTCGCCCGCTTCCCGAACCGCTACTACCACCCAGATCAATACAACAATCCCGACAACTGGAAGGCGCATTTTTACACCACCGGACCAGAGATTTGGCAGCAAACAGAAGGTCGCATTACCCATTTCGTCACCGCGCTTGGCACCAGCGGCACATTCATGGGGGTGGGCCGCTATCTGAAGCTGCAGAATCCCGATATTCGATTGATCGCCGTCGAGCCTTTGGATGCGGCCAATACCATCGAAGGACTCAAACACATGGAGACCTCCATCGTGCCCAACATCTACGATCCCAGTCTGAAAGATGGCGAGGTCCGCGTGACCAAAGCGCAAGCCATCGCCATGGCGCACCGGTTGGTGGGCGAAGAGGGACTGTTTGTTGGATTCAGCGCGGGCGCAGCCGTTCACAGCGCCCTCTCCGTCGCCCGTCAGCTTGACGAAGGCGTCGTTGTCACCGTATTGGCCGACGCCGGTTTGAAATACGTGAGTGTGTGGTAGGAGCGTTCAGCGAATATCCCTGTCGGTGGCGTGTGGAGGAATCTCCCGCCGATGTTGCCATCGCCACCAAAGGCCGATGGGATATCCCAACATCTTTGCGACATCTCCCACCACGCGGATAACGGGGATCAACCCCACGGTCAGAACCTTTTCAAAGAAATACAAGGGAATACCGCCCGGCAACGGTCGCTCCCAGGCCCGCATCAGGCGCGTATAAGGTCGCTTCACATAGCCCATAAAACCAAGAACACCCAACAGCCAAAACGCTCGATTTTGCTTATATCCCAACAGCGCTAAAGTGGGTGCTGCCACGAGGTAGACGCCATAACGAATGGCGTGTCGATGTCGCCAAAGGTCCGCCTTGCCATCCCCTCGGGCATAGCGAAAATATTGCCAGAAATACGCTGTCAGGTTCTGCCGTGGGCGGAATTCAGCGATAGCGGTCGGTGACCAGGCAAAATACCCGTACTGTTTTCGCAACTCAAAGTCGAAAATTAAATCCTCGCAATAATCTAACCATTCAGGATACCCCCCAACCGCCTCCCAGGCCGATTTGCGAAAAGCAATTGATCGGCTAGATGGTAAGAAGGTTTGGGGGTTGATTTCACTCAAATCGGGCAAAGTGGCTGCGCCCAGCGCCATCTCAAATGCATTCCAGGGCGCCGCCACAAAGAAGCCAGAAACCACGGCCACTTCTGAATCCTCGCGCAGTGGACGGGTGATGTCTTCCAGCCAGTTGGGGCTCAAAACAACTCCGGCATCGGTGACAGCGATGATATCGCCTTGCGCTTCGGCAATGGCCCGATTTCTCCCCTGAGAGATGTTGGCTCCCGGTTGTACGATGATACGCAAGGGCATGCGGTCTTCATATGCTCGAAGATGTGTCACGGTGTCATCGGTGGAGCCGCCATCAACAATGACAATCTCATCGGGCGGCAATGTCTGAGCCAAAATGCTATCCAGTAAATCTCGGACTGTCCGTCCTTCGTTGTATACGGTCGAGATGAGTGAGATCATGGCAAGAGCATAACCGAAAGGGGTGAAGGGTGCAAAGGTTCAGGTTGAGGAAGGGGAAAAGGCGCCTACGCTGGCCGTAACCAGCAAGGAAAGCGTCATGAGGTCAGGCAAGAAGAGACTATTGTCAATCATACCATGAGCCATGCCCGCAATGAAGCCCGCCCACAATCCGAGAAGGATCGCATACGACGTCGGCGTCTCGAGCGTCATGCAGCGTAGACGCCTGAATCCCTCCCAGATGGTGCCCAATACGAGCCACATGCCGGCCAAAAAGCCGAGAATGCCAACCCGGGTCAGCAAGTCGAAGAGCAGATTGTGGGGATGGCTGAGGTTGAGTTCTTCCCACGCGACAGGTAGCACATAAAAACTGCGATAGGCGTACAAAAAATTGTCAGGACCAACGCCCAGCCAGGGGTGATCCATCCACATGCGCCAGGCGCTTTGCCAGAGGTAAAGACGGAATCGACCAGTGCCGGAGGTAATCTGTGCCAGGCGGGGCGTATTCAAGAAGGGAAGCAACGCCAGCGCTCCCAACAGCGCCAACACCAACAGCGGTTTGCGTAGCCTCGGCTGCATCACAGCCAACACGAGCATCCCCACGGGCATGCTGATGAACAACAATCCCTTACTGAAGGTCAAGAACCCGGCAAGCGCGATGGCCCCAAGGGCCAGACCAAAGCCCCAACGTTTCCAACCTTTCTCCAGGAAGGCCAGGGCCAATGCCAGCGGAAACAAGCGCCCCAGCACCAGGGCCAGATTGTTCGCCGAGCCATAGAACGCCTGCACGCGCGGCACGCCCTCGGCCATGCCATATCGTCCGAAGAGGAACTGCCACAAGGCAATGGCGCTCACCAAGATCCCCCCGGTGATGGCGGCATATGCAAGCCGCTGCAGGCCCTGGGGATGACGCAGCGTCACGCGACTGATAAGCGTATAGAAGATGACGGGCGTGAGGAAGGTCACGCGCCAGTCGTACCATGCGTAGCCTTGCCTGTCAGCTTGCAGCGCCGAAAAGAAGCCGAACAAGAGGAGAAGGATGATGGGGATGTCGAGGGGTCGGAGTCGTAGGCGTAGAGGATAAGGGGTTGGCGAGGCGGTTATTCTCGACAGAAGCATGGCTGCAATCATCGCCCCTAACCCCAACCAAACGCACAGTTCGTGCAATGGCAGACCGATGGGCCCCAAACGGACAGGGCGCATGTAGAAGGGCAGAGCGACCAGCGCCAGCAGAGGCATCCAGGCCGCCACGCCCCAGGCCAGCGACGCCAGGTGACGCCCCCAGGAAGAGACGCGTGCAACCGACGGGGTGAGAGGCCAGATTTTGCAAGAGAGAAGCAGTCCATAACAGACGGCCAGGAAGGCTACGGTCAGCACGGAGACGACGGGCCAGAATGGCCAGGGGGAAGGTTGGGTGCGATCGGAAACCACGATCCGTTGAAGTGGCCACTGTCCCCATCCCCCTTGGGCCTGAATGCGCAGGAAATGGTCGCCAGGGGGGAGCTCACGGGCGATGGGGACCGTGTCCACGCGATTGTCCGGGTCGTACAAGAAGAGATAAGACTGGCCGGTTGCAGGATCGATAGGCAGATCAGGGGCGGGTTCACCATCGACCCACACGTAAAGGACCCCTTTGTAGGGACCTCGCTGGACGCGCAAAGCCACCGATTCACCACGAAAGCGCAGCAGTATTTCCACGCCCGCTGCCTGGGGGTCGGCCGCATCGGGGCTCACATGCCAGCCCTCCGGCGGGAGGAACTGCATGGCCAGGCGGTCCGACACGTTTCCTGGATTGTACGCGCCAGCGCCAAAGATAGGAGCGGCCTTGGTCAGCGAGGCAAGCCCCTTACCAACTGGCGTTCGCTCGCCAGAGGCATCCCGTATGATCCACCCCTGTCGAACGAACGCATCCTGTGGAGAGGGAACGTATTGCACCCAGGCCATTCCTGCAGCCCATGGCCAGTGTGCTTGGGCCCATTCCCAGCCCAGCCGTTGATATTCGGGCAATCTCACCAGAGGAACGCCCCCCCAGGGTGAAGCAGTCAGGTCAAGGTCCGACTGTTGGGGGGCCCACCAGCCCCATGCGGTAATGTAGATGGGCATATCTGCCAGGCCATGACGAACCAACACCTCTCGCAAGAGCTCAACTCGACGGAAATTAAGCTGGTCTTGATTGGGAGCCGCCTCTGGCGGTTGGCTAAACCCATACGCTTGTCCCGCGGCCAGATCGAAAAATTCAGCCGCCCCCAGATTCAATAACCGATCCAGATACACATATTCGGGCATGTTGAACCCGTCATGGGTGGTGGTAGGCGCCAAAGAAGCCAACATGATGGTCGCCTGGGGATGCACAGCGCGAATCCGGTTGCTGGCTTCGCGCAATAAATTAAAATACTCCTGAGGATTGGCATATCTGGCACCCCAATGAGGTCCAATGTTAGGTTCATGCCATATCTGATAAGCAAGGATGCGATCCGGAGGTAAACGCCTGGCGATCTCCTCAGCAAAACGTCCAAAGTCTCGCACATCCACAGGCGGAGCAAAGGGATTGTCCATATCCTCTGCAGCACGCGCCCAGGCGGGTGAACCATCCAATGTCAAAATGAATGACAATTCCTGAGGCGCTGAGGCAAGGATGCGATCGAAGTCTTGCCAACGCCATGCATCAGGCTCAGGCTGAATCCAATCCCAGGGGACGCGTAAGCGCACCAATGTGGCTCCATCTTCCCCGACATGCTGCCAACGTCTGGCCAGATCGCGCTCGTTCAGCGCAGCCAGTTCCTGCAAATCAAGATTGACCACCATGCTGCGATGGTGACGCGCAATATCACCGGGCCAGGTGGGCCGGGCCGTGCGCCAGGCCATGAAGCCATTCAGCAAAAAAGCCAGGCTCAGGACCAGGGTAAGGAGCAAGAAAAGAGTGGAGCGCCTGCGCATGAGCATCTCGATGCCTGGATAGGTCTGGTATATTGTAAACGAACGTCATTCTCTTTCCAACTGAAATCACCGATCTGGAAGCTGGGCTCGCCACAAAATGCCCATGGTTCAATCAGGCGCCGGGAAGCATGATATAATCGAATCATCCCTTCTGAAACAGCACGTAGCAAGCGGATGAAAGA